>VGZN01000551.1 GCA_016872635.1 Planctomycetota bacterium
ATCCGCCCAATTCCTTGGTATAGCAATACTCCAAGCTTTGACCCAGCTCAAAATTCCTATCCCGGCAAATACTACCAGGATCCTCAATCAGGCGGCAAAACGATCCAGCCATGGATTGGCAACGAGCAGTTGCTCTTCAATCCCGGTTTCGACACTGATTTAAAGGGATGGTACTGCAATAATCAAGCCGCAACGATGACCCGCATTACAACTGACTGGTATACTGGCTCATCATGCGGCGAGATCTCCAACCGCACCGCAATCACCGATTCTCCAGTACAAGATATCACACGCCTGATGGTTCCTGGCGGAAGCTATCAAGGAGAATGCTACATCAAACCAAGAAATGCGACAGCAACTTACAAGTTGAGAATTTCCATTTACAGACTCAACAATACAGTCGTTGATCTGATCGAATCCCCACCCGTACAACCGAGTACGGGCACTTGGACTAGAATCAATTTCCCACCGTTCACATTCCCTACGTCCCCTACCCTAGCCAGCCCTCCCTCAAAAATTGAGTTGTCGATTATTAGCAATGGAACAGTTGATTACAAGTTCGATGCATTTAGGCTTGCTCGCACCGATCAGTTGCCGTCATACGTGTACATCGATTGCACCGTCCTAAGTGACACGTACAATCCGTTTTCTGTCAATAACAGTGAACCGGCGAGTTCTGGAATCTACATTGTCGATTGTCGTAGTAAGCCCATCCGAATTCGGAATTGCCGAATCCGATCCACACTCGTTTTTACGAATTGCTCATTCGTAGATATAGGAGGTTGCATTCGCTGGGAAACGGTGGGAGGAAATTATCCAGCGATGATTGTCGACGGATCAATCATCGACGGAACGACACTGGATGTGGCCTCTTTGAACAACCTTCTTCGTGAATCGGACTGGTCGTTCAATTTCAACCCATCGCACACTCCTTCGGGTGGCATCGCTGATGATGACTTCTCCGGCGATTATCCATGCTCCATCGGTGGTGCAATTCTATCAACGAACACCATCACATTAGGAAATGCGGGAGCAGGACTTGGCTCAATTCGATCCCTGACAGGTCCGATCCTTGCGAAAAACCTCCTTACAGTTACCACGACAACAAAGGATGTATTTTTTCCTTCGGATATGATCTTGAATCCACCCCCTGGATTCTATCCGGCCTTCACACCGATGCGGTTGATCCCCGGTTCTATCGATGAGGCCACTCCACCGACTCAGACGGTCACTGTGCAGTGAGCCTAGCGAATTGAGCCGATCGGTGCGAGTGTCGCCGTTTCGACAGATCGATTCAGTGGGCTCAATGTTGTCTTAGCAACAGGGCTGAATTTGCAGCGTCATTGCTAGCGGCCCGTAAAGCCGGTCGGCTGTACAGGTACCACCCCCGAAGGAAACTCATTGGTAGGTGGCCCATAGACGGGTTGAATTGCGGGGGCGTTTCCCTGCCAGCCATTGGCGTTCCCTTGAGGGATGAACGGGATCGCTGGCTGCATTCGATTAGCAGAACTAGGCCACTCCTGCATCATCGCAGGTGCGTTCGGACTCGGGTTCGCGGGGGCCCCCCCCCAAGGAGCACTGTAGGCCGCCGGCTGTTCAATCATCGGGATTGATGGTGTTTGCATATGCCTTTGAGCGGCTGCTGGTTGTACCTGCTCTTTCTTGGCCCAAAATCGCCACCACTGATTTCGCTTGTCCGCCGCACCGATCACTTGGCCTTCCCACGCGGAACGATCGACCGGATTCAAGCTCCGATCCATGATGGGTGTGCTCGCTTGGACCACTTGGCTGTCGTAATCGACGCACTCGCATTCGCCAGGCGTTGCAATCCTAGGTAAAAGCGTCACGATGATCTCGCTTCGCTCTTTCACCAGCGATCTGCTTTGGAATAAACGCCCTAGAAGTGGAATGTCGCCAAAGAACGGGACCTTGGCCTGCCCATCACCCTTCTCCTCCTTGATGAGCCCCCCAATGACGATGGCTTGTCCATTGTTGAGCATCACGTTGGTGGAAACCTCGGTCGCCTCGCTTTCAGGAAGTTTTGAGGTGGAGTTGATGCGAGCCGTCGATACCTGCGGCGCCACCTTCATCAAAACACGTCCATCCTCCGAAATGATCGGAAGAACGGTCAGCACCACCCCATAATCCAGAAAACTGACACTCTGAAGGGTGCTCGTTTGGGTTGCCGTGGTCAGCAGATACCCCAGTTTTCCGCCCACGGAGATCTTTGCTTCCTGGCCGTTGAGCACCGCAACCTTGGGTGACGCCAAAGTCTTGGTGTCGCTCGTCGATTTCAAGCATTCGATCCAGCCTGTCAAATCGGTTCCATTGATCTCCATCGCACCGACCGGATTTCCACGCGTTGCAAAGCCTAACGTTTGAAAGTTCACGGTCGAATTGCTAATCCGCGCCAAGTGGTTGAAATTGACGCCGTTCTTATTGCTGTCCTTGAGTGCGACTTGCAAGATGTTCGCCTCAACTATTACCTGCCGCGGTGCGACGTCGACTTGGGCGATGTACTGAGAGATCCTCTCAATATAAGGAGGCATATCTTCGACAATCAATTGCTCGCGCGCGGCGCGCTGCTCTTCTTGATTGATTTTGATGACATACGATTTTCCGATGGGAGAGAGCAGACCTAATATCACTTGGTTCAGATCTTCACCCATGACATAGTTGAGCGAATAGACTTGGATCGCTTTTCCTTGGACATTCGGCGCTAATTGTTTTTCCGGGTCTACCGTCGAAATCGTCACGATATTGTTTTGTCGCGCCCACACCAAACCATTGACGTTCAAAATCGCGTTGAGAGCGTCCTCGAGCAAAACGCCGTTAAGTGTCACATTGACCCGGTGATTGAGATCCTCGGCGGTAACCACGTTCAACCCCATCTGCTCCGAGATCAAGGCCAACACGTCCGCCACCGTCGCACCGCGACTGGTCAAATGGACAAGATTGTTTTGGACCTGAAGTTGAACTTGGCCCGTGGAACGAGGCGCGTTGACCAACGGGATCACATTCCCGTCGGAGGAATTGCCAGTCGATCTGGGGGCAGGCAACGGCACAACATTGGATCGTTGCAGTGCGTCCCAAGCCTCCTGAGACAATGTGTTTCTACCGAAATCTAAATTCACACTGTCGGTAGACTGGAGTTGGGCAGAAATCGCTCTTTCCAATTCCGGTGGGATAGGCATCCCCTCTCCCAAGGAAGGTGCCCCGGGGGGCACAAACCCCGTCTGCTGGGCTTCCACTCTCGCAATGGCCCAAAATACGAACAACATCATCATGGACACCGCCGATGCAACCCGTCCGAATGGCGTGCGGATTTCCACTGGATGGCCGGATGCCTCGTCCCCACAATGACTTGAGGACCACCAACGCGTGGGTGAAGCTTTCAAGTTTTGGAGGGGGACGTGGGACACGAATATCACTCGAGTTCAGTGCGAACCAATTGCTGTCATTCCTAAAACGACATCCTGATATCGGCCGTTATCGGCCATAAGGGCTTCAGCATTCAGAATAACCGGCAATTTCGTCAAAAGTCCCCCAAACTAAGCAGCCCTCCATTGAACTCAAGCCCTTGGCGGACAACGTTACGGGGGACTTCTATACCAAGTCCCCCTGGAGCTAGCGTGCGTGAACCTGTAAAACCGCTCGCATGTCGCACCCTGA
>VGZN01000552.1 GCA_016872635.1 Planctomycetota bacterium
GATCATGTCGAACGGATGGAACTAAAGGGTGTATCACGGGTTTGGTAAGGAGTGTTTGATGAGTGTTGACAAAGACAGGTGCCATCAAATTGTTTGCCCAAAGTGTAATGGTTCAATGGAAGAAGGATTCCTACCGGATGCTTCCAGGGGTGTAATCCAAGACACGAAGTGGGTCCGGGGTAAGCCGGAACCTCATTGGCTGGGAGGAGTAAAATCGTCTGACCAGAAATTTTTCGGTAGATTGAAGGATTCGACGGCATGTATAGGCGTGCTTTCTTACCGTTGTCAGAAATGTGGATTCCTTGAAAACTACGCTAGATAATCGACGTCGACGTGTGTTACGAATCCCCTTGAATAAAGCAGCCAAGCGCCTCTTCGGTGGCCTTCATGCGATGATAGATGGACTTGGTGGAAAGTTTCCTGCCGTACTTGCGCTCGGCATCGTCGCAGATTTCTGCGTACTCCTTACCCTCAAGCCGCGCCAGTAGGACTTCTTTGCAACTCGGTTCCGAATACCTGTCGAGTGTGAGTTCGTCGAGCTTAGCGAGCAAGCCTTCGATCAATTCGCCAGTTGCCACGGCTTCTTCGGGGGTTGGTTCCCGGCTCATGCCTTCCAGAACAACCAGTGGCAACGAGTCCTCCTCCCCTTCGCGATCCCCATTTTTTTCGCGATGAACATCGCGCCCGAGGGCTGTCCAATACTCGATCTGACGGTGGACTTTGTTCTTCATCACCGCCATGAGCAGCGCCCAAAATCGTTTTTCGTCCTCGATCTCGACTTTGCCGGATCGCATGCGTAGCGCGACAGATTTGAGAACGCTGATAGCGATGTCTTCACCGTCGAATTTGCCCTGGAATTGATCGCCGATTTTTCGTTGTGCTTGATCGGCAAGTCGGCCGAAGTAAAGCGATATCAACTCATTCTCAGCGTGCCGATCCCCCGTCTGGCAACGGTTCAAAAGATCATCAACACCCATCGGGTTTCCTCAGTCAGTAAATGATTGTTCGCTCTGTAATTTTCGTAGCAATCGTTTTGCAATTGTACTGAGGTGTCCATGGTATCGGTGCTGACTGGGACGTGCAATTTATTGAGCCATCGATCCCCGAAATTCCCGTTTTTTCTCCAGTCGCTTCCGCTGATCTCGAGAAAATCGCATTTCACCATGGCGAGCAGCTTGCTTCCCCGGGAGTCGATTGCGGTCTGGGAAGCTGCTGAAAACGAATCCAATTGCCCAATTGACTGAGAGAGAGCGCAAGGAAATGAACGGTAACTACTGGAAAATACAACCTAGAGTGGTCTCGCTAGGCCTCCTCCTTGCGATGGTTCCATGCGCGTTGATTGCGTGCCAAATGGTTGGCGGCTTATTAGGCCGGTTGCCAGCAGTCGCGGTAAAAATCAATGAAGGCTTGGATTGGATCGCAGATCAAGCCATCGCAGATCAAGCCATTGGAGTTCAAGCCGTTGGGAATGATCCGAGGCTGGGTCAGGCAGATCGACCATGCCTAGGTTTTAAAAGGTAATGTGTCGGTGCATTGAAGACTGAGATACGAGGTTGTGTGAGTTTCACTGTGGAATAATCCAGGTGCGAAGTAAGTTCAAAGTGCTGGAAGTGAAGTGAGGGTGAAGTCATGATGAATCGATTATTGCGTATCAAAAACCCCTTGAGGGATTTGGGAAGGCTCTTCCTGATGGTGCTTTTGGCTCCGGTTTGGACGCCTTTCTTACTGATCATTGGAATCTGTTGGATTTGTGTTTGGTTGACTATCGATGGTTCGGACATGCCCGATGGACAAACATGGACAGGTTCCTTGGTTCGCATGGACAAGCATTACATGTGGTTTGGACCTACCCATGGTTCTGCGGCCCATGAGGGTTCGGTTTCAGAGGTTGGCATAGCAATGCCGCTCGTTGCTGCACCCCAGCTAGATTTGGCGCATGGATCTGAGACGGCGGATTAGGGGACCGCTGTGGAATGAGGTACTTGCTGGGATTCCGCTTTCACTTGGAGCTGGCTTACGGTTTTACTAGAATTTTGAGGTGCTGGGTTTGTTGTGGGCTCGGTAGCGATTCAGTAGACTTTGGCCCTGTCTTCGGCCCAACTCCCTGTTTTCCTCGATTCATGCCGCGTTGTACGTATGAGCAATGGCTTCCCTTCGGATGACGATTTAAGCGATTCGCCCGAGAACGAAATTGGGGCGTCTGATGAACTGGATACGATCCCTTTTCCGTCTGGGAAACCCAAAGAACAGGTGTCTCGTATTGAGTCTAAGATCAACCGTACGGGCCTTTCCCGTTACCGTGTTGAAAAGCTGCTTGGGACTGGTGGCTTTTCCGAAGTCTACGCTGCTTACGATCGGCAACTGCGGCGGGAAGTTGCCTTCAAGACTACGAAAAGAGTCTTTGCGAACCGAGAAGTACTTCGGGGATTTCTCCACGAAGCCCGTATTATCGCCGCGTTAGAGCATCGTCACATCCTTCCAATCTACGATGTTGGCGTCACTGATAATGGCGATGCGTTTGTCGTCATGAAATTGGTTGCCAGCGGGGATCTTTCGAAACACATCGCTGATGAGACGATTCCCAGGAACGATCAGATTCGGCTGGCGGCGTGCATTGCAGAAGCTCTCTACCATGCGCACAAAAACGGTGTGATCCATCGGGATGTCAAGCCTGGGAATATCCTTGTGGACCACGATGGTCATCCCTACTTGACCGACTTTGGCTTGGCCCTTCGCGAAGACAATGGCTCGGAAGACGAGGGTTTTGCCGGAACTGTTCCTTACATGAGTCCGGAGCAAGCAAGTGGTGAAATCTACCGCATGGATGGTCGCAGTGATATTTTCAGCCTCGGTGCTGTGCTCTACGAGATGCTTACGAAGCAACGTCCGTTTGTCGGAGCGAATCGCGATGAGCTCATTGCGAAAATCACGGCTGGTCAATGTGTCCCTCCCTGCCAAATAGACCAGAGCATACCTGTCGATTTAGAGAGGATTGTTCTAAAAGCACTCTCGACACGAATCGCCGACCGTTACTTGACGGCGTCCGATTTCGCTCGAGAGCTTCGGGCGTTTCTCGATCGGAGCCAGTCGCATACCTTGGACAAGGAGAGTGACCGCAGCGCCGTCACAGCGAAGGATTTGTTGGATAGCGACATTGTGATTAGCTTTGCACAAGTCGATGATCAGCCATTGCAAAAAGATCGGGTCGGTTGGATCTCTAGCTTCCAGAAGAACGTCGCGCTTCGCGTCGAACAGTTGATGGGAGAGTCGGTCAAGGTCACTCCATTTCCTGGCCAACGCGAATCCAGTGCTCACGAAACGTTGGTCGACTCCGTCGAGTCTGCGAAGACGCTAGTGTCCGTCTTGAGCCCAACATTTACCAAGGCTAAAGATTGCCAGAAGATTGTCCAGCGATTTGCCAATGCGATCGAAAAGTCGAATCAGCACTCTCGGTTGATCAAGGTGATCAAGACTCCGGTGGATCCTGAAGATATACCGAGGGAACTGAACACTATTTTTGCAAATGTCGAAGAGTTTGCATTTTTTGAAAAGGAGCCGACGACGGGTAGAGTCCGAGAGTTGGATGAACGATTGGGTGAGGAGTCTCGCCTCAAATACTTTGACCGTATCTATGACGTCGCGGATGCAATCTACAGGACGCTGAAGC
>VGZN01000553.1 GCA_016872635.1 Planctomycetota bacterium
TGAACCGTGGCGGCAGTTGGAACAACGAGGCCGCGAATTGTCGGTCGGCGAACCGGAACAGGAACAACCCGTCGAACCGCAACAACAACAACGGCTTCCGCGTTGCCCTGAATTCCAACGGACGAAGAAGCTGGATGGCTAGTGGCGGATGCCCTGGGATTCCGGATGGAACAGTTCGTTTCCCTGTCTGGCCCGGTTTCGGCTTGGCCAGCGAAACCTCAACCCGAGACCGCGTGGTGTTAGTAGGTCGGTTGGATGACCGATGCGAACGCTCCGCGCGGTTTTTTTTTATTGCAAAAGCAGCTGTTGGTTTCGCGCGATAGATCTAACTCACTGTCTATCTAGTTCGAATCCTACCCCCTCTGCTGCAAAACCACCTGCTTTCCCTGGGAAAACGAGGGTTTCTAGGCGACTCTGACGACTCTCGGGACGACTCACCAGGTACCAAGGCAGCGCACTAGACGACGCAGCACCTGCAAGCATGCACGTGCATGGACGTGCAGGAAAGCCAAAGCAATTGGCCAGATATGCGAAAAACCCTGGGAAAACCAGGGTTTTACAGCGGAGAGGACAGGAACCGAACTTTTTCATTTCACAAATGTTTTTTGGGTAGTTCGAATCCTACCACTTTGCAGCATCTCGATCAAAGTCGAAACAATGCGACGGACTAAAGCAAGTCCAAGAAGGGCTCGAGTCCGTGGACTGTATGAATCAATCCATATCACGCCAACGAAGCCAAGAGTGCCAAAGCCACTTGATATACGCTCGATGGCAGGAATCGATTGCGCAAAACATCGGTACTTTGTCCCTTTGGAGCGTTCCCGTATACTGACCGATCGATAACTAGAATGAGGAGATTAGGGTGGAACAGTCGGAAATCGAACTTGAATACGAACGTCGATGGAAAGCGATGTCCCCCGCGGAGAAGGTAGCTCGAAGCGCTGCGATGCTCGCTTGGACTCGGCAACAGATGGCCATACGGATTCGAAAGACTCAGCCTAGTCTGTCGGACGAAGAGGTGAGGTTGCACGTTGCTTTGCAGCTCTACGAGCGCGATGCCGAAGTGGTCAGACTGATCCAGGAACAGCTTGCCCATGTTTCCGGTTGAAGCATTCGAAAACACGATCGGCAAGTTTGTGGCAATCGCTGAAGCAATCTGTCTGCCTTTCCACATCACCGGCGGCTCAATCAGTTCAGCCTATGGCGAGCCTCGCTTGACGCAAGACATCGATATCGTTGTTTCTCCAGATGTCGCAAGGATCCGCATTGAGGACCTGATAAACCAACTGGTCCGCTCTGACTTTCTATTCACTGAGCGGGTTCTACGGCAGGCGGTTCAAACCGGCAATCTGTTTCAGCTATTGGACAAGACGGAAAGCCTGAAACTGGACATCTACCCGAGGGAGCTGATACCCGGTGAGTTGCAACGGTCTCAGACCATGGAATTGTTTGCCGGTGTTTTCCTGCCGGTTGTTTCTCGCACCGATGCAGCGATTTCCAAACTCATTTGGATCGACAAAGGAAGCCAACGTAGCCGCCGTGACTTTCGTAGCATCTTTCGGAGTGCCTCGGAGAGCCAGCAAAGAGACATTCGAGCCCAAGCTGAAATAACTCGGCTGACGGAATTGCTCGAAGAGGTACTCAGCGAATCCGATGAAATCCGCTGATTCGATACGTCATTTGTTTATCAACCCTGCAATTCCTTCAACGGATCTTGATGGCTGAATGACATCGCTTGGGAAATGAACCCAATCAGCATTCCAGAGCCCAAGGTCGAGCATCACGAAGGCCGTGGCATTGGTAGTTGCCCGATCTTCCCGGAACTGCGACCGATCCTCGACGAAGGCTTCGAGATACTCGGCGACAAGAGCTAGTATGTAGTCGCGGCTCCCCGGTATCGGGCTGCCGCCCAAGGTAGTAGGCACACTTCGCTGTGCCGTTCTTAAGGTTTAGTCAGTCGTCCATCGATCCCTGGCGGACGGCACAGCGGTGTATGCCTGCTGCTTTGCGCGCCAGCAGGCAAACCGAACTGCAGCGTGAGTTCCCGCTGCACTTGGTTTGCTCCTGGCTTGGCAACTCACCACGCATCGCACAGCTGGGTTACCTGCTGGTTACCGACGATGATTTTGCTAAGGCGGCCGGCGTGGAGAACCTCAAAGAGTACACGCCCGAGGGAGTCCGGATCAACCAGATCTACGAGACACTGGATCTGTCGTAATAAGCCGATAGACGATTGAAAAAAACTGCAACAATCGCTGATGCGCCCGCATAAACCAGCGGCAGATAGGAATATGCTTCCTCCTTGGGGTTGATATAAACCAGAATGAACAGCGCGGTCGCCATGATAGCGGTCAAGGAGAGACCCAGGTATGCGACCTGTTTGGCTTGGTTCGCAGTACAAGGACGAACAGATGGATTGGAATCGGATGATTCGCTCATGGAAAACTCCTTCAGAGGAAATAGTATACGATCCATGACGCTACGCAGAGTCATGGCAATATTGTTTCTTGTCGATGACAACAAGGCTCTGGCTGCAACCAAGGCCAAGCGTACCTTGCTAATGATTGTCCGTCCGCCCATCACGGAGTATTCTTTTCGCTGAATCTCACGACCGATCTCGCGGTAGACTTCGAGAGCGACACGGATGGCAACGCGGCATCGCCATGGCAAGTAGTGAAGCCCCTCGATCGCGACGTTGTAGCGTTCCTCGGCAAGAGCAAGGATTTTGGCAACACCTTGAGAGATTTGATCCGAGTTCGCGTCCAACACATTGGTGATTCCCGGCAAATAGGATCGCCCTCGCTCGGCATCCTCTCGGACATCGCGGGCAATGTTGGTCATTTGCATGGCGACTCCCAATGCGACCGCATGTCGATAGGCGGACCGATCTGTGACCCCCATTAAGGATGTCATCATAAGACCGACCGTCCCGGCTGCATGGTAGCAATAACGTTCCAAATCTTCGTTGTTGCCAACGGAATACCCGTCCAAATCCATGCGCATGCCTTCGATCAGTTCCCTTGCGTGGCGAGGTTCAATGTGACCAGCGACGATTAGGGGTCGGATCCACTCGGAGGCCGGATGCGCCGGGGATTCACCCCGTTGGCATCGCGCGAGATCCTCTTCCAATGTACGCAAAGCCTCTGCCGCCTCGATCGGACTTTCTGCATGGTCGACTGCATCATCCACGCTACGGCACCATGCATACAGGGCCCAAACCTTAGTCCGGGTCGGATAAGGGAGGAACGAAGAAGCCAGCGTAAACGATCGGCTCGATCGAGCGATCACTCCTTTGGAGTCCTTGATAGGATCGATCCACTTGTCGGCATCGTTGCGCATCTCGAATCTGTCGCTCATTTCAGCACCTTCGCAAAATCGCGAGCGATGATTCCAAGAGTGGCCTTGGCTGTATTCACAACGCCAGGGACACCCGCTCCTGGATGCGTGCCACCACCGACAATGTAGAGATTCGGAATCGTTTCCGACTTGTTGTGAGGTCGAAAATACGCGCTCTGCGTCAATTTGGGTGCCACCGAGAAAGCGGACCCCTGATAGGCGTTCAACTGGTCGCGAAAATCGTTGGGGGTGAAGTGCCTGCGCGTGACGATCGATTCCCGCAAACCGGGCAAATACTGTTCGAGCGATTCCAAAATCGCATCGCCGTAA
>VGZN01000554.1 GCA_016872635.1 Planctomycetota bacterium
TCGTGGCAAGGGGGCCTGGATCCCGGAAAACCGTCGGTTTTACTCCAGGGAACGTGCTGGTCCCGGCCCCCGCGGCGCCCCCTCTCCTCCAAGCTGGGCCCAAAAGCCCGATGGGCGGAAAACACAGGGGAAAAGGCAGCCTTTGAGGGTGAATGCAGTGGGTTTCGGCTCCACTGATCACGCCGTCCGCCATGCACTTCCCCATTCTTGAACCTGTACGCCCGTCGACACTCTCCAGCCACGGAAATCCCCGAAGAGCCTTCGAAGTTGAAATGACCGAAGCGGCCCAAGATATGCTGGGTAAAACTCCACCCATCGGTGACTCTGCGATTGTTGGCGTGATTGTGGGCACTTTGAAGCGACTCCGATCAGGCGAGATAATTGCGTGCAAAACGACATTTCCGGCAGCTGCAATTGGGGTACTTTGGGCGTGGCATATCGTGATGCGATTTCAATGGCAGTGGCGAGCGGTAAAAAAGGATTGGTGGGAAACACTTGCGATTGCAGACCCAGACAACAGATACGTCATCCTGCCAGTGCAGTACATGCGTGGCATCGCTGATGCCAAACTGGTAGAAAAATGGCCGCATGAAATCATTGATGACATCGATTCAGGTCGCCTTCCTGTTTCTCCGGTCAACTCGTTACTACGGATTTGCTGACGTCAATAGAAGACACATCTAACTTCCTATCGGATAACAATCGGATGCACCGAAGTCGGCGAACGGTGCGTTTTTGTAATGGAACGATCATCGCGCCGACTCGGTGATCCGTGTCGTTCGTCCTTCAATAAACCAATGCGTTACGACTTGGCAGATTTCCAGGCTCACTTGCCGAAATATCACGAGTGCATCATTCTCGATTCAGAGACTGAAACGGGACTCCACATTGCCCGATGGGATCCAGTCGCTTTTCACGACTTCGGCGCATTCGTGCAGTTCACTTTTTGTGTCTCGTCTGCATTGCAGCCGTTCATATGTAATCCAAGCAGGACCGATCTTACAGAATGGTTTCGTACCGACGAATCCGACCTTCAACGGGCCAGAGAGTTGCTGATTGCAAATCCCACGACCAACACCGAAGTGCGTCAATGGATGGCGCGGTACTATCCTTCCATTTCCATTCCGTGGCTAGTCGAGGGATTGCATGGTAAACTTATGTCGTTAGTTCAAGGCAACTGGCCGGAAATGTCTGCATGCGACACACATGGATACTACACGGTGTTTGCTGCCGACCTGACCTGAAACTTCGGACGAACAAAGAAATGCACGCGAGTTGCGGACCGCGCGTTTCCTGATGGTGAGTCACTCGGCCGCAACCGCGTGATTTCAGTCGTTCGTCCCTGGAGAATTGATGGCGTTTCCTGACGCGGAAATTTCGGTCGTCACAGAGGACAAACTCTGCGACTACCTTTTGAACCCGTCGCATCCGGTTGGCGGACCGAAGGCCGCTTGGTTTGCCTCAATTGGATACACTCGCGAGAACTGGAGTGAACTTCGCGATGACCTTCTTTCAATGGCGATGTCGTGCGAAGACTTTGTTGCCAAACCTTCGCCTTATGGTGTAAAATACGAGACGAGACGTGTGCTGGGGACAGCAGGGCGTCGTCCTGGCAATGTTGTTGCCGTTTGGATTGTCGAAGAGAACTCACCACCTCGATTGGTTACTGCATACCCAGGAAATGGCTGATGATTGCCGAACACTCAATGGTTGTTCTCAATAACGACAAACCTGCCTCAGGCCTGTTCGCTGGAGATGTTGGGGCGGTAGTGCACGTTTACGCGAGCGGTTCTGCGTACGAAGTCGAGTTCGTTGATGGCGATGGGTCTACCGTTGCGTGTATTACTCTAGATGCTAAGGAAGTTCGCACTATCGACCGGGGCGAACTACTGCACACACGACGTCATGCCGAAGGGACGAACAAAATGTTGGACCGAAGCGGCGATCCGACCGAATCCTAATGGCTACGTCGTTTAACGCCGCTCGGTCAACATAGTCGTTATGCCTTACGGACAGAGGTCAATGTTGAAAGCGTTTGAACGAGTGCGGAACCATTTGAGCCCCATGGGTATCAAGCTTCGTTGCAAGTTGAATCCGAAAGCCACGACGCGCGACGTCGATAACGCTCATTCGCGGCTTGGGCTCGCGCTTCCGCAGTCCTATGTCGAATTCGTTACACAGGTTGCAAATGGATTCGAGTTGTCTTGGCGATTGAAAGAAGGACCATTTGCATCATTTGAAATGGCATCGCTTGATGCGTCGACTGACGGAATGCTAGGGATGCGTGAGTGGCGTTTTTACGATGACGCGGCTGCCGCCGCCTACGGCTTTCCATATGTCGACGATTCGGCTCTTGCAATGAAGACCAATAAGTTAATGCACAATTGGTTGCCCATCCACGCCGAAGGAAACGGTGACAATTTCTCGATCAACCTGAATGCAGGCGCGTGCGGAAAGTTAATTTTTGATCAACATGATTGGCTCGATGGCGGAACTGGGAACAATGGCTTCGTGATGTCGTCTGATTTACCGTCCTTTCTCGAATCCTGGGCTAACGTTTGCTTTTCGCAACCTAAGGGGTTGTGGTGGAAGTCCGTCATCGGTTCGGACGGAGTAACATGGAATTCAAATGAATTCGATAACCGGTTTCGCATCAACCCATAGCGGAGAACCCGGCATAACAAACCAATCCACCCGAGTCGCGGATCGGGCGTTTCTTCAAATCGATGTCATTTGGCCGCGACCGGGTGATTGGTGCCGTTATGCATCTGTGCCTGTGAGGGACTCTGTTGGAAGAACTATCGACAAATCGCGACCTTTATCTTGCGATTGAAGCACTATCTAAGACACACTCAGACTGCGAGCGGCCACTTGAGCACTATCTCCTCGCGTTGCTTGATTCGTCGCTGCATTTCTCGGAACGCAACGACGTCACGCTAGCCGAGTTCTACGACCTCGTTTCTTCTTCATTTACTCGCTACGTTCCCGCATTTAATCCCGACTGGCGCGCACAGTACGACAAGCTTCCACACGACAGGAATGATTACGCTGGCTTTCGGGCAACACTGATTCGTCAAATCGTTGACTTACGCGAAATGGACGAGAATGGTACTCTCAAGAACGAGCAACGATACTTTGGTGTGAGTGCCCCGCGCAAATCATACTGGTACAATTTTGATCCAATCGGGTATCTTGAATGTGCGATGGCTGGATCGTTCGGAGGCTGGGAACCTAGCGATGAAACAGGACGGCAATTTGTTCCCGGGCCTGTTGCCGTACTCGGCACCGATGGCTCAATTCAAACTGCCAATCCTGAAGACCTACATCAGCCAACCGTTCAAATGCCTTCAGTGACGTGGGAGCAATTCCGAGACTTCATCATTTGTGGTCAAATCTACGAATGAGATGATGCATAACCAACCGTTGCACCCAAGCCCGCGATCGGGTGCTTTTGTAATAGATGCCTTCACCGCGCGGGCTGGGTGAACGGAGTCGTTCGTGCTTCAGGTCGGATTTCCTCGTACTCGTACTCAGTGAAACGGTACTCGTACTCGTACTCGTACTCGTACTCGAAGGGGCGCAGATGACCGAACCATTTTTTGACCACGAACGACTCGACGTCTATCGACTTGCGATCGAGTACGTTGCTTCGTCTTATCGAATCGC
>VGZN01000555.1 GCA_016872635.1 Planctomycetota bacterium
TGGGTTCTTCGCCTCCGGACCATACGCCTCCAAATCATCGGAACCGGCTATCGAGGCCGATCGCCCCATCGGATGGGCATGAAACGTCGTGCAGATATCTTCATGGCACTTTTTGCAATTCTCGTCACCTAGGTATTTCACATCGGGATGGATATTGCGAAACATCCCTGCGTACGTGACGCGTGGGTCCTCCATCATCGGGGTCTGAACTGCTTGCGATTCTCGCTCAGCCCGACTCGATGCTGCAGCAGCCATTTCCTGTTCCGAACGCATCTGAGCACCATCTGGGGCAACTAGGACCCAGTACCCTGCAAAGGCGACGAGCAACGCGCCCAGACCGATCAGCATGTAATTGCGCATGGAATCCTTCGCTTCGAAAATGGGTAATTCCTCGAGAATCGCATCTGCCGGATTTCAGCGACTGGCACGTAAAAAAATTGGTTCAACACGCGAAACCGCCGGATTATGAAAATGAGGTGCTTTTACATGGTAGCTCTACCAGTTGCATGTGTCTATTATCGCTCGTGCGAACACCGACCACTGATGGTTGGATTACAAAAAATCCAGTCCTCTGCTACCTGTTGAATCGATCGTAACGAGATTGAGCTTCGCATACGATGCCCGTAATACCCGTCGATTTTTTCACGAAAAACCTCTCCACACTCCATGCTACCATGATGCATCGACGCACATTTCTTAGTCTCGCCTCAGCGGCATCGGTCACCTCCTGGGAGCTTGCAAACTCGATCAGCGCAAGTCGCTCCGCATCGCCATCTTCCTCGGCAGAACTCGAATGGGCCGATGTTCAGGATTGGGGAATCGAGGGAAAGGGATTCGAACAAACTGAAGCTTATTTCGATCGGCTACCTGCCCAGGCGAAGGGTAACGTCCCTGACTCGGTATGGGGATTGAGCAAACACTCCGCTGGGATGATGGTCCGCTTTCAAACGGACTCACCGGAAATCCATGTGGATTTTTCGTTGACCTCGGCAAACCTTGCGATGCCTCACATGCCTGCAACTGGCGTAAGCGGCTTGGACCTTTACGCCCGCGATGAATCAGGTCAATGGAAATGGGTGGCAGTATTCCCACCTAAAGCCCAAGCCACCATCGGCCCGTTGGTCCAAGGCTTGCCCGCGGGTCTGCGTGAATACTCCATTTACCTACCCCTTTATAACGGGACAGAGAGACTCAAAATTGGTATTCCCAAGGGTTCATCATTCCAAACAGTAGCCCCGCGCACTCAGAAACCAATTGTCTTTTACGGCACATCGATCACCCAAGGCGCATGCGCCTCGAGACCGGGCATGCCGCACCCCGCGATCTTAGGGCGTCGTCTTGACATTCCTACCATCAATCTCGGATTCAGTGGAAGTGGCCGTATGGATCTGAGCTTGGCATCACTGATGGGTGAAATCGATGCTGCGGTCTACGTCGTGGACTGCTTGCCCAACATGACTGCAGAAGAAGTCCACGCAAGAACGCTTCCATTCATGCATCAATTACGGGCGAGCAAACCCAATGTGCCTATCTTATTAGTGGAGGATCGCAGCTACTCTGGGGGTTGGCTGATCGGAAGCCAACGCGAACGCAATCGTACCAGCCGCATGGCGTTCCAAGAACAATTCATGCGTCTTCGAGAAGCAGGCGATGAGAAAATCAACCTGCTCTCAGGGGATTCCTTGCTCGGCGACGATCGAGACGATACGACCGATGGTTCTCACCCGTCAGACCTTGGATTCCTGCGCCACGCAAATGCCTTCGAACCCGCTCTTCGCAAATTGCTGAGTTCCTGAGAATCCGATGGACAGCCTCGCAAACTCTCTCAAGGCGAATAGGTGAGCCGCTTGCTGGACTCGAGGTGCTTTTCGAGTTCCGATAGGTTCCACCAAGTCGATTTCATCGTGCGTTTCGAGTAGAGCCCCTCTGCTTGATCAACATAATGCTTCGATTCCGGATGCGCGGATTGCCCCCAAGGCGTACACGTGTACGAACGTACGCCATCTTTGTCGAAAAACATAAGTATCATCGCCATCGATCCGCTATTGGCGACCTGCAACCCTGGTTTATCTTTGGACTCGATGCTCCGCACATCCATCAAAGTCTCTGAAAAATTCCCTTCCTTATCCCCGGAATCGTAGTCGGCCCCCGGTGCAGGAAAGTACTTGCCACCTCTCCCGACCACGTGGACTTCCCCCCAAGGAATATCCCAGCGGCCATACCGTTCTTTCAGTTCCACCATCGTTTGCTGGAGCATCTCGAGCAATTGTGATCGCGACGCGGCTGGCAAAGGCATCGATTGCCCCATCGGCGACAAATCCATTGCCTTGCCACATTTAAGCCTCCAAAATTTGAGGAGAACTGTCGCGGTCGCATCGGTCGTGTAACGACCGTCCCATTCCAGAATGGTTCGAACCGCCATCTGCAGATCGGTGTCGCTCTTATAGCGATCCCCCGACTCGGACATCGCAGACTTCAGCTCGTTCTGCCATCGGACAGCAAGGCGATCATGAATATCGAGGGTATACTCCATCGCCTCATCAATCGTGATTGAATCGTCTTTGGCCAACAGTTCCACTGTCCGTCGCCCACGTGGATTGTTCTTGTCCCATGTCACATTGTAAATGTACGGCGGGTACTTATCTGGTGTCAGCGGCGAATTCACCATCATGTTTGCCGGACTGATATTGCAGTTCTGCATATAACCGCACTCTGGATTGATGATGTGAACAAGGTCAGACTGGGGATGAATTCCTTTCCATGCAGTCGCACTGGTCGTACCATCCACTGGGCGACTCCAATCGTAACCGGACGCCCGGATCGGCGTCGCACCATTGCGAACATAAGAAATGTTTCCTTGCGTGTCCGCCGACATCACGTTTTGCTCGTTGTACTGATGCTCTCCCAGTACATTGTTGAACTCATGAACATCCGTGGTTTTGGCCATCTTATAAAACTGATCATACAACCCTGTTTGCTCGAGATACGGCGAAGCACCTACATAGGCAACACCGGTCTTGAGATCAGGCTCGCTAACCACTGGTCCTAGATGAGTGAAGTAGCCCTTCTTCGAAACAGACTCTCCACCCTTGACCGGAATCCGGTACGTCTCCACTCGGATCGGCTTCCACATGCTGTCGTATTCATACTGCAACTCTGGCTGAGCTCGAAATTTGATCTTGTAAACATCCGACGTATCGGGACCGCCGGTGGTCAATGCCCAACCAACTGATTTGTTATGGCCGATGGCGAGCATCGGGGAACCGATCAAGTAGTATCCGTTCATGTGGAGTTCGCCTCCATGAAATCTGGCTTCGTAGAGGACCGCAAGCCCTTCCCAAGTCAGGTGCGGATCCGACAGTAGAATCGCAGAACCATCCGCCGATCGCTTCGGTGAAATAGCCCATTGATTCGAACCCATCGCCGGCTTCACTCGCTCAGGCGCATTCCCGAGGTCTCCCATGATGGTCCCCAACGGCCAACGCAGGATCATCGCTCGCGCCACTGCCAGCGGGTGCCATGGCTCAATTGGAATGGCGACGTCGGCCGCTTCTTCCGGATGCTCGTCGATGTACTTCTGAATGCCTGCGGTGAATGCGATTAAGTTTTTGCGAAGCTGCTCCGGAGCCGTCTTGAGATACTCGGGGTGGAGGGTGTCATTGT
>VGZN01000556.1 GCA_016872635.1 Planctomycetota bacterium
CATTCCTTATCGGCCAATTCAAATGACTCCTCCACCCGAGGAGTGGGCCGTTCGACTGCGTGGGCAGCGGATCGCAGCAGTGGATCGTATCGCCAAGCGCGTTTTAGTTCGGATCGACAATGGTGACGCGATTGTGATGCAACCGAAAATGGCAGGCTTGGCCCTCATTGCCGATCCACCCTCAGCTATGCATACTCGCTTGATCATTCATCTTGCTGAGGCACAGTGCGATCGTTTTATTTACTGGGACCGTCGCGGACTAGGGACTGTGCATCTTTGGACAGCGGCTCAATGCGATGAGTATCTCGGACCTCACTCTCTGGGACCTGATGCCTTGGCGATTACGGAAAGCGGTTTCATCGATCGGCTTCGAGGGGTTAAGCGACAAATCAAACCGACGCTGCTCGACCAGAAATTGGTCGCTGGCGTCGGCAATTTGTACGCTTCAGAGATCCTTCACCAAGCCAAAGTACATCCGGAACAAGCATGTGAGTCTCTTTCAAGGCCTCAGTGGAAACGCATTTACGAGTCGATGCGATGCATCTTGCTCGAGGCGATCGAGAACGAAGGATCTACGCTGGGTGATGGCACGTATCGAAATGCAATCAATGGCGAGGGGCAGTACCAAAATCATCATCGTGTCTACGCACGCGATGGTGAACGATGCCAAACATGTTACACATCAAAAATAGTACGCATCGTGCAAACACAGCGCAGCACCTTTTATTGCCCACGCTGCCAACGCCTTGGGAAATCCCGAAGCAAGTGATCTTGCGTGCACGATAGCATCGGAGAGCATGGTTCGTCCTTTTACCGTTTACCATTTACGTATTTCGTATTTCGCTTCGCAAAACGCGATCGAGTCAAGCTGCGAAACGGATTTCTTGGTTCTCAGAAAGTATTGGCCGGAGTACAATGAATAATCCCCATCCTCCCTCCCCCCCTTCGTAAGCCAGTTGGTACGAACCATGCTCCGCCAGGCTCGATTCGGTGTACTGCGACGTTTGACTGCTCTTTGCCGAATAGGATTCGCCATCCTCTTGGTGTTTCAAGTTCGGAGTTTTGCCCAAGAGTCCTCGATTGAGTTCAATCGCGATATACGGCCGATTTTGTCGGAATACTGCTTTGCCTGTCATGGTCCTGACAAAAATTCGAGGCAAGCCGATTTGCGGTTGGACGACCGAGAGGTAGCTGTTTCCAGCGGTGCTATCGTCGAAGGGGATCCATCCGCGAGTACGATTATTGAGCGAATCCTCACGGATGATCCGGATCAGTTGATGCCACCACCGAAAACGGGCAAGAAAATCTCCCCCGAGCAATTGGAATTGCTCAAGCGTTGGATCCAGTCTGGAGCTATCTACCAACCCCATTGGGCGTTTGTTCCAATCCGCCGTGATCTCGAACCACCAACCGTGCCGCAACATGAACCTTGGGGGCGCAATACGATCGATGCATTCAGCTATCAAGCGCTGCTGGAACATGGAATGCAACCCGCACCGGAAACCTCTGCGCTGCGTTGGTTGCGGCGCGTTCGAATCGATCTGACGGGGCTACCCCCAACGATCGACGAAGTTCGCGAAGTGATGGCGGATGAATCCGAAGGAAATCGCGAGGCGATCGTCGATCGGCTTCTCGCGTCCGACGCTTATGCGGAACGGATGGCGAACATGTGGCTCGACGTAGCTCGGTATGCAGACACGTTCGGGTACCAGTCGGATGTCAATATGAACGTGTGGCCTTGGAGGGATTGGGTGATTCGAGCCTTTAAATCGAATTTGCCCTATGACCAATTCGTACTATGGCAACTCGCAGGGGATTTGTTGCCGAATGCAACTGATGAGCAGAAATTGGCGACCGCGTTTAATCGACTGCACCGACAAACCAACGAAGGGGGGAGTATTGAGGAGGAGTTCCGTCAAGTCTACATCGCTGATAGGACGGTTACGGCAGGGACTGCGTTCCTCGGCCTAACGCTTGAATGCTCTCGATGCCACGATCACAAGTACGATCCGATTTCCCAACGTGAGTTTTACTCCTTTGCGGCTTACTTTGCAGACATTGACGAACATGGTCTTTACTCGCACTTTACCCAAGCCACTCCGACTCCTGCTCTTAGTCTTTACACCGGTGATCAAAAGGAAAAGCACGACGAACTCGTCCAGAAAATTCGAGATGCAGAAAATCGATTGGCTCAAGTGGTCGAAGCGGGAAAGAATGGCCAATGGAAAGGTTCCACTAGCAATGCCGCGAATGATGCTTCCTTGTTTCCGACGCCGGAAGCGACATGGTCGTTTCCCTTGGATGGTTCGGAACCTGGAGTGTTCGCCAACGCGACCCGATTCAACGGCGATGACGCCGCGAGCTTCCCGCTTCATCGGCCTTCTCTAGACGATCCCACGAAAACCATCCAGTGGCAATTGGGACGCGAGACACCTTTTTCAATGAGCCTCTGGGTTCGCCCCGCCCAACACGCCAGTCGTGTAATGATCGCACATCAGAGCGTGGCCGCCGAAGACGCAGCGTTTCGAGGGATGCAACTGGTGCTCGAAAATGGCAAGCCGCAATTCTCGTTGATTCATTTCTGGCCCGGAAATGCGATTCGCGTCGAGGCGATCGATCCCATTCCCGTGAATGCTTGGACCCAACTCGGCGTGCGTTACGATGGCAGCAGTACGGCAGCCGGCATTACTCTCTTTGTCGATGGGAAATCGGTTCCTGTCGTTGTTGTGCGCGATCAATTGACTCGGGATTTTCGCTACCGTGGTTCTTGGGGCGACTCCAACGCGGGAAGCGTGCAAATCAGTTTGGGGGCTCGATTCCGCGATATCGGCTTCCGCGATGGTTGTATCGATGAGCTTCAGATCTTCGATTGGGCCCTATCGTCGGGTGAAATGGCGGCCTTGTTCAATCGTTCCCCGGAACGAGACGACGCTCAAAAGAAGGAGCTTTTGCAACGGGTTGCTGAGAATTGGGATCGGTTTGAATTGCGAGGGATCCCTGAATACGATCGAGCCGTCGAGGAATTGCAAAGCTTGCGACGCGACGAAAACGAATCGATCTCAGCCGTTCGGCAGATCATGACGATGGCCCAAGCGGTACAGCCTCGAACGACTCATGTTTTAGAGCGAGGAGCTTACGATGCACCGCGCGAGAAGGTGTCTCCACAACCATTTCAGAAGTTTACACAGGGGGATTCTAACTCGCCTCGCGCATCGAGTTCTCCTGACCGATTGGAGTTGGCCCGATGGGTGATCTCAGATCGCAATCCCTTGACCAGCCGTGTCGCCGTGAATCGCTTTTGGTCGATCTTCTTCGGTCGAGGGATCGTCGCGAGCCTCGAAGATTTCGGGAGCCAAGGGCAAGTTCCCACCCATCCAGAACTGCTGGATTGGCTCGCTAGCGATTTTCAAAGCCATGGATGGGATATAAAGCGTTTGTGCAAACAGATCGTTCTTTCGTCAACCTATCGACAATCATCGACTCCCCGAGATCTCGCGTGGGAAACGAGCGATCCGGATAACCGTTGGTTGGCTCGAGGTCCACGCCATCGGCTTTCGGCGGAGCAAGTGCGCGACGCCGCGCTGGCGGCAACAGGATTGTTGGTTCCTAAGGTGGGTGGACCGAGTGTGATGCCCTACCAACCACCCGGACTGTGGG
>VGZN01000557.1 GCA_016872635.1 Planctomycetota bacterium
CTCGGCTGGGCGGTCCAAAATCCCGCGGTACTTGATTGGCTCGGTGCGTTGGGGCGTTGCCCCAACGAAGAAATGTGGGGGGTGGGGTGTCGAGGTAGCTGCCAGTCGTGGCTCCACCGGCACAAGGCCGGTGGAGGCCTGAAAAGCAGCTAGCTTCTTGGTTCACAAGGCAGGTGGAGGCCCGGAACGGACTATAGGCATTACGCTTAAGCCTTCAGGAGGAAGCGGAGAACCTGCTAGCTATTGCCATCGCAATCAACGCCAATGTTGCAAAAAGTGTGCCCATCAGGAGGGCCCATTTCGATCCATACAATTGCCAAAGAACACCTGCGAGCAAGCTCGCGAGAAAGGTCGTGATTCCAGTCAATCCGTAAAACAATCCCAACGCGGTACCACGGGCATCGTTAGGCGAGAAATCAGCGATCAAGGCTTTCCCAACTCCATCAGTCAATGCCATATAGACCCCATAAGTCGCCATTAGCGGCCAGACACCCCAACTCTGTTCCGCAGGAAGCACTGCAAACAGGGCATAGACCACGGAATAGATGCCCCATCCCGACGCGATCAATTTCCAACGCCCGATGCGATCGCTCAACGCTCCAATCGGGTAGCTGATCGCCGCGTAAGTGACATTGAAAGCAGCATAGGCCAGGACGACCGCCCACGAGCTGAACCCAAGTTCCCGGACTCGAAGCAATAGAAACGTATCGCTACTATTTGCGAGCGAAAACAAAACAAGCATCGCAATCACCGCCCAGTACGCTCGTGGCAGCATCCAACGAGGCCGTCGCTTATCGACTCCGCCAACACCGCGTTGCTCCTCCGTCGTCGCCGATTTTGAGTCTCTCGCATCCATGCTATTTTCGGATACTGCCTCGCGGACGAAGAACGTCAGTGCCCATGATAAGAGACCCAAGACGGCGGAAACGCCAAAAATCGCTCTATAAACCCACCCGGGGGTTTCCGATACGACGTGTCCAATATCGACGACTCCCAACTTCGTGTCTGGGGTACCCGTTAAAAACCAAAGCAAAAAAGCAGATGCCAAGACGCCCACTAATGCGCCTGCTGTATCAAACGCGCGATGCAAACCAAAAGCACGACCGCGTTGCTCGACTGATACCGCATCAACGATCAATGCATCGCGTGGTGCTCCGCGAAGTCCTTTACCGAATCGGTCCAACATACGACCGACAAAGACGAGAGGCCAAAATGTAGCGAAGGCGATGATCCCTTTGCCAAAAACCGGCAAACCGTAACCCCAATGAAGCCATCGCACACGTCCGCCAAGCCGCCCAGGTCGGTCGCTGCGAAATCCTGCGGTAGCCGACATCAGAGAAACGAGCAGCACCGCACCTCCTTCCATCGCTCCAAGTTGCGTTTCACTCGCTCCTAAACTACCAACCAAAAACAGAGGTAGGATCGGATACATCATCTCGCTCGAAATATCCGCAAAAAACGAGACCCAGCTCAGGATCCAGACCGGACGAGGTAACGGACGGGACGGAGGAACCACTGCTCCAACGTTGGGATTGCCGCTTGTCATTGACGTTTCATCGATCATCCGTACGTGCTGAGTAGAGGCTATCGACGGCAACGACAATGCGCGATCATCGACATTGGGATTGGACGATGTTTATATCGCGGCTTGGGCAACCCCTTTGGGTCCACGGATCCATTCGCCACGTTGTTCCGCAAGGTAGTATTCCTTGAGATGCGCGATGTACTCCGACATAGAGTGATCGCTCAAGTAATCCAGTTTACCAGCTCGGAGTGTGGCCAATAAACCTCGCCAGCGGTCGTGCACGCGTAACCAAGCATTGATGCGACTGATTTTCCCTCGTCGATTGAGATAGATCTCGCGACCCATGTGATGGTACCCCATCCATACCGGTGGTATGCGAGGGACGATATCGTTGTTATTCACCCAACGGTAATGCTTGATTTTCAGGTACGTCGCGTACGCTCGATTCCCTACACGCGGTGCGCCGAACGTGAAGATCGCTTGGGGGTTCGACGGGATGGGTGATAACTTGCAACGCATGGCACAGACCGCCGCCATGGCTCCACCGAGCGAGTGACCAGCGAACCACACCGGACGTTGATTATCCTTGATGTGCTGCTCGATATCTGGCCAAAGCAGATCTACGTGCTGGTGAAAACCGCTGTGCACCCGACCGATATCGAACGCAATCGTCCATATCCTCGCATCGGCAGCGATATCACTCCATTTCGTAGGCTCGGTGCCTCGTGATACCACCATGCAATCGTCTTTTGTTCCGAAAATATACGCCTCAGAGCCTCCGTCCTCTAAAAACTCGCACTGGTCGATACCCGCATCGTACGCGATCTTGGACACAAGGTCGGGCGGACCATACGCTAGCCTCGACAGCTCAGCGAAAAGGAAGGACTTATTGATCCATGATAGTTTCGAAACGGGCCCATCCACCTTTTGAGTCAACGGCGGGGACGTGAATTGATCACTGGGTTTTGGCGCATCAGGCATCGCGATTGAAGCCAGTCGTCTGGGGACAAAAAGTCAATGGGAGAGATAATACCAGGAGAACCCGCGTAAGTAATCTTACGGTAGCCAGGGTGGGTTCACAAGCATGCGCAAGACTTGCGATAACACGGCATTGGCGTTCGACGGAACCGATTGCCGTAGGGTGGGGCTATTCATGCCTTCACCGTGTACTAGATTGCCCTCGGCATAGGCTAGACTGCAGATTGTGGCTCAGGGTACTTGATCCGTCCGTGGTAGATGGCGTTTAGACTCTTCACGAGGGACATTTTGATCGTATCGAGTTCACGAAGTGTCAATCCGCATTCATCGAATTGCCCATCGAGCAACTTCTTCATAGCAATTTGGTCAACCAGGTTTTGGATGCGAGACGAGGTAGGTTCGACCAGAGCTCGCGAAGCGCTTTCCACCGCATCCGCGATCATCAGCACGGCTGCTTCGCGGGTCTGCGGCTTGGGGCCAGGGTATCGGAACGAGGTCTCGGAAATCTCTTCGCCGTCTTCGCTCTCTTCGCTCTTCTTGGTCGCTTGGCGATAAAAATACTCGACCAATGTGGTGCCGTGATGCTGTTCGATAAAATCGATAACTCTTTGTGGGATGCTGTGCTGTCGTGCCAAGTCCGCACCATCCTTGACGTGGGCAATGATGACCAGAGTGCTCATCGCTGGCTGCAATGTATCGTGCCGATTCGCACCGGGGAGTTGATTCTCCACAAAGTAATTCGGCTTGAACATCTTCCCAATGTCGTGAAAGCACGCACCAACACGAACGAGCAAACCGTGCGCGCCGATGCTTTCGGCCGCCGATTCAGCAAGTGCGGCTACAGAAATACTATGGTTGTACGTACCTGGAGCACGCTGTGCCAGTTGTCGAAGGAGAGGATGACTCATGTCGCTCAACTCCAACAGACTCAAATCGGTTTGTACATCGAAGGCTTTCTCAACCAGGGGCAATAAACCGGCCATCAATGGTCCACAGAGAATCACAAATGCTGCTTGTCGAGCGGCTTCTCGCATCGGTTGGACAGGAAACATCGAAGTCATCGACAGGGCGCCCGTCGCTGGTCCGTCGACCACTCCGCCTCCCGATTGCCCGGTCATCACCCCGAGCCCGAGGTAGGTTGC
>VGZN01000558.1 GCA_016872635.1 Planctomycetota bacterium
ATTGATCTCCGATCTGATCCGTTCCGGTTTGGGCGATCATGACATTTGTTGGAAGGTCACCGACACGTTGGTCTCGTCCGCCCAGGAGCGGTTCCATGCTATCTGGGATGCTACCCAAGGTAACGCGGGGTGGGTTAGTTTCGAACTCGACCCACTTATCGAAGATCCTGCGACAGAACTAGCTCATGCGGATCGTGTTGCAAAGTATATCGAATTGGGCAAGCAGTGGTCGCAGGGGCATGACAACCGTATGATCAAAGTGCCTGCAACTCCAGCAGGTTTGGACGCCATTGAGGACTTGGCCGCATGCGGAGTCACATTGAACGTGACCCTAATCTTTACCATGCGGCAGTACTTACTCGCTCGCGATGCGGTGTGGAGAGGTGCCCAGCGACGGGGTTCGTTGGCGAACTTCAAGAGTGTCTACAGCATTTTCGTGTCTCGGATCGATCAGTTCACCTCGGAGCGTTATCCGGAGATGCCCGCTGGTGCACAAGGGCTCTACGGTATCCTCAATGCGAAGCGGATTTGGTGCGCCAACAACGAGTTCTGGACAGCCAAGAAAACACCGTTGCAACAAGAAATTATTTTTGCCAGCACCGGGACCAAGAACCCAAGCGATCCACCTTGGAAGTATGTTGCCGCACTAGCGGGTTCGGATATTCAGACCAATCCCCCCGAGACCAACGCTGCTGTTGCCGCTAGCGACCAGCAATTTACTTTCAACGTACGCTCTCTCCCGTCTCAAGATGTTTGCCAGACGCTGGATCGTATTGTGCAAGTCGAGGATTTGGAGAAGACACTGATGAAGCAAGGGATCGACAAATTTGTGGCGCCCCAGAAGCAACTCTTGCAGACGATTCGCGATAAGCGATCTGCGCTACGAGCTTAGGTATTCTCTACTTTGTGTTCTCGCGGAGATAGAACGACTTGGGAAACCGTGGGGAAGCAATCGATCGCGAATGGGCGTCCGCTCATCGGTTGGGATGATTTTTTGGGCTCAGCGATCAGGCTAAGAAGAGTTGAAGCAAACCGACGAGCACAAAAAGTGATAAACCAGCGAAAGCAATCGCAAGCCAGGACGTCCATCGTTCGGGATGATTGACGCCGTACTCTTCCGCGAGCAAAGCTACCTTCGCTTCGGCTTGCATCAAGGAAACCCCTAGTTCATCGCGGTACAGGCGTACGGCTTCAGACCAGTGGCCTTCTCGAATCAAATGAATTGCTAGCGAATCAAGATTCGACATGCTTATGCAATGCTCTCGCGTTCGTCTTGTGCCTATTAGCCTTGCGTTTCCAGCATGAGTGTTGGAGCAGCCTGTAGACTGGGTAGCTTGCGGCAAATTGGCCGACTGGGGCGTTTTGCTGCTCGCTGAACGATTGCCCTACGGCATAGCTTTTCATTATCGGGCCTTCACTTTCCGAAGCTTTAGCGGAACCTTCATCTTGAGCCCAAATTTCTCGACTTCTATACTCCGCCCAGAACATATGGAATTGCTTAGCGATGGCCGGCCTTTAATCGCGAGGTGATTTTTACTTTCCAGCGGAAAGGGATACGTGTTCGAATTCCCAAGGAGAAGTGAGTAGGTAGTGGAACGGAATCCCAACACCGTATCCAATCTCGCCCCCCATCCGCCACCGGCGTGGTGCGTGCGAGTTCAAAATGGCGCTCTACTATCTGTGGGGATTCTCTGCCTGCATCTAGTGATGGTACCTGTTTGGATTGGGCTTCTTTCTTGCGTGCGACTTTACGGTCAAACGCAAAGCGTGGAAATTGGCGTACCCTTATCGGATCCTAAATTCCCTGTTTCTGTTTTCGCCCATTCAGGTATCAAGTCCCAACGAGGTTCGGCGACGGTTTATCAATTGGAAGGTGGTTGCCGTATTTACCAAGGTGCCTTTTTTGCGCAGAGCGAGAAAGCCACCGTTTGGATCCAGACCGAGGAAGTCGACGAAGAAACAATTTATCGTTTGATCGTTGAAACGGAGGGGGCGTGCGATATCCGTTGGAACGAAGATCAGCGACTTCAAGACAGTCACTGGATGGGGCGGTTGTTTACCAAGCATGATTTGGAGATCTCCGTTCAAGTCTGGAAGGACAATGGCCAGTCCACACCAGCGATCGATTGGTCTCGTGAGAATCGTCGAGCGACACCGGTTTCGAGCGCAAGCGAAGAGGTTGAACGCGCTGGTGCGGATCCTGCTATTTACTGGACTCAGGAAGATGAGGCGAGTTATCTGCGACTGGCATCGCAGCTTCAGGAAGGGGGGGGGTCCCCAGGGGGGCAGCCACTCCCTAACTCGATGCAGGTTGGTAATTCGTCATTGGGTGGTACGGTCCTCGACGCAGGTTCCATGCAATTGTTTGAGAGCGTTGCTCCTGCATTACCAGTTACTGTTACGGCGCCCCCAGTTAATTCAGTACCAGCGAATATGGGGCCAGCGAATATCGGGCTCTCGAACCCAGGAACGGTAAACACGTTTCCACCCGCCAATGGTGAGCCTGCGGTTCGTTCTGTGGAATCTTTCCAGCTTCCTCCTCCTGTGGCGCCGGCAACTCCATTGATCATCGATTCTGGTCCTGCGCCGATTGCAGCACCGGTGGCTGCTTCGAATCCCACGATAAAGGCTGGGCAGAAAATTGGTGCTCGGACGTTTATGTTTACCGGTCGTGGCGGGGTTGAGCCGAAAATTCAGATCAACAATCGGCCAGAACGCGGAGATTCGGTAGTCACTATCTCGCGAGGTATCCGCCTAAGGTTCGGTGATGCCGCGGTTCAGACGAGTGGCGGACTATTCGACGTGGGGACGATCCTCATTGAAGCGGACCGCTGCGTTATTTGGACGAGCGACATGAACAAGCTTCTTTCGCGTCGCATCGATGATTTGCCCGTGGAGCTTTACCTCGAGGGGAACATTGTTTTTCAACAAGGGGCTCGGCGGATTTTTGCAGATCGAATGTACTACAACGTACAGTCGGAATATGGCATGATCCTCGGGGCAGAGGTTCTGACACCGGCACCACAATACGAAGGGATCGTGCGATTAAAGGCTGATGTCATCCAGCAGCGATCTCGAGAAAATCTTCTCGCTAACCGAGCAGCGTTGACGAGCAGCCGTTTAGGGGTTCCTCGCTATTGGCTGCAATCAGACCGGATTGAATTGAATGATCAGCGTGAATCGGCAAGCACTGGCTTGCTCGGGTTCGGTATCCTTGCACCCTCTGGCGATCAAACAGGGATGAAAGCCAAAGCGCGGAGCAACTTCGTATATGTCGAAGGGGTTCCCGTGTTCTATTGGCCAGTCCTAAACTCCAATGTGGAAAGTCCCAGTTTCTACGTATCTGGCTTTCAGATGCGACAGGATTCGTTGTTTGGGACGGTGGTGATGGTCGATTGGGACCTCAATCAGATCCTCGGCATCAATGCGATCGATGGGACGCGTTGGGGGTTATCGACGGACTACCTCAGCAAACGCGGCTTTGCGATGGGTACCAATTACAATTACAACCTCCCTAGTTTGTTGGGGGCGGGTCCTGCTTATGGTTGGTTAGACGCGTGGGGATTGAGTGATCGCGGGTTGGATACGTTGGGCAGCGACCGAAAAGATATGGTGCCGGAGGCAACCCGTCGAGCCAAGGTTTT
>VGZN01000559.1 GCA_016872635.1 Planctomycetota bacterium
GGGCTATGCCGATTCCGGATACCATCCGTTTTCGGAACCAATGAATTTCGATCCGGACTGGCAGTTCTTCGCCCCGGTCCAGCTCCAAGATCTCGAGGACCTGACGGCTCGTCAAAGAGCGCCTCATGGGTTCTACGTGACGTATGATCGTGTTTATACCGCGATGAGCCGTCCTGAGAATCAGAATGCCAGTTACACGATGGACTCCACTTGGGGCAACCGCTGGGACTTTGGCTGGATGAGCAAAGAGGAAAGTGGATGGGCATTCTCCTATCAGCAGGTGATGGGGCCGAACGTTTATAACGGATGGCAACAGCTTCGGCTCGATGGTGTCAACAGCGACGATACCAACGATTTATTGGATCCTTACTACCCAACGGTGTTTGGTAATGATCCGTACACGCTGCAACGGACTTATGACTTGGCATATAGTGTCAACGTTGGGGACTTCACAAGTTTCGAGGCGAATAAAACATGGCGTTTAGAGCCTTACCGTTACGGTGGCATGCTCGAACCGTTGATCGGACTTCGCTATGCTAAGTTCATCGATACCGCTAGAGATGACGTCTACTCGGTGTTTGATGTCACCGATCCAACGGATCCAACTTCGATCACGGGGCAAGGCGAAATTCTGCTGAACGATATCGTGTGGTCGAGAAATGATATGATCCTAGGACAAATCGGGTTCCGCTACTTCAAGAACTGGAGACGGTTCACTTGGTCGTCGGACTTCAAGGTGTTCGCGGGACATACGTTCCAAACCCAAGAGACGACGCGGTTGATTACAACCACGACCTATGATGGAGTTCCTCCTGTAATTGGGGATCCACCAACGTTCGACGGTGACCACATCGGTACCTCCTTCTCGAGTCGAAAGAACAATGAGACACCTGTTGGATTCGACCTTCGCACTGAAGGTGCATTCAGAGCGACCAAGTGGGTCGATCTGCGAATGGGATTCCAAATGATCTACTTCGGACAAGGCATATGGCGAGGATCGACGTTGAGCTCGCAAGGACGTCAGTTTGAGACCAATCAGCATTTGGTGATGCCTGGGCTAACCTTCGGATTTGCGATCAACCGGTAGGTTAATGGGATCCGAATCGGATCACGAGAAACCAAATTAATCCAAAGAGGCGGGCCGAAAGGTCCGCCTCTTTTCGTTGAGGTTTCTTGAGTTTACCGTGGCGCCCCGATGAGGGCTTGGTCCAAATCTTCGATCAAGTCTTGGGGGTGTTCCAAGCCGACGGAGATTCGGATCAAGGAATCGGAGATCCCTGCTGAAGCGCGGGCTGACGCTTCGTAACTCGCGTGCGACATGGTGGCAGGCTGTTCGATGAGGGATTCGACGGCCCCCAAACTTACTGCGAGTCCAAAAAGCTTGGTGGAGCGGCAAACGCGTTTGGTCTCCTCGCAATCGCCACTGATTTCGAAAGAGATCATCGCGCCAAACTGCCCACCCATGATTCGCTTGGCTCGTTCGTGCTGGGGATGGCTGGCCAGTCCTGGGTAAAGAACTCTTGAAACCCTTGGGTGCGATTCGAGCCACTGAGCAATTTGCATGCTGGAGTTGCAATGCTCGCGCATCCGCAAATCCAGGGTCTTGATACCGCGACCTAGCAGAAACGATTCCAATCCACCCAGGACAGCACCAGTAGCGTTTTGGGTGAAATAGAGTCGTTGATGCAATTCAGGATCTTTGGTGGCCAGGACTCCCGCAAGGCAATCGCTATGTCCCCCGAGGTACTTGGTAGCCGAGTGCATGACGATATCAGCACCGAGTTCGAGTGGCCGCAGAATGCATGGGGGCACGAATGTGCTATCGACTCCCAGCAGGATCTTGTTAGCCCGAGTGATCGACGCGATGTCAGAAATATCCGGAACACTCATCAAAGGATTTCCGATCGACTCGATCCAAACCATGCGCGTTTCAGGTCGAATCGCTTTTGCGACTCGCGACGTGTCTTGAGCTGGGACCAGGGTGACGGAAATATTGTTCCGATTGCAGATCTTATGGAGCAACCGATAGGTTCCTCCGTAGATATCGCAACCAGCTACGACGTGCGAGCCCGCTTCGAGCAGGTTCATGGCGCAATGTGTCGCGGCCATGCCTGAGGAGAAAGCCAACGCTCCAACCCCTCCTTCGAGGTTGGCCAGGGTGCGTTCGACGGCGGAACGCGTCGGGGAGCCGCTTCGCGAGTAGTCGAAGGTTCCCCACTCACCGGCACCCGGTTGGATGAAGGTGGTTGCAAGGTAAATCGGTGGGACTACCGCTCCGGTGGAGTCGGGTTCACTACCGATGTGGATAGCGCGTGTTCGGAATCTCATGGACTAAGGGCTTGTTCGAGGTCTGCGATCAAATCTTCGGGATCTTCGATCCCGCAGGACATACGAATCATGTTGTCGTAGACACCGAACGACGCTCGGACTTCCGGTGGATAATCGAAGTAACTCATGACCAGAGGCTGCTCGATAAGGCTTTCCACGCCACCTAGGCTGGGACCGATTTTAGGAATGCGGCATGCATCGATGACTGCAGCGGTTTCTTTCCAATCCGCATCGCGAACTAAGAATGTGATCAAGCCGCCGAAGCCATTCATCGTTCGCTTGGCAATTTCATGCGACGGATGGGACTTCAGTCCTGGGTAGAAGACCCGTTCGACGCGAGGATGATTGTTGAGGAACTCTGCGATCAGTTGTCCATTTCGGTTATGTTGTTCCATCCGCAAGGCAAACGTTTTTAAGCCGCGTTCGAGTAAGTACATGTTGTGTGGTGAATTGATGCATCCCAAGATACCTCGAAGTTTCCGAACGGATTCGAGTTTCTGCTTGGACCCACAGATCACACCCGCGAGCAAGTCATTATGGCCCGCGAGATACTTCGTCGCGGAATGCCATACATAATCGACGCCATACTCAAGCGGCCTAACGTTGAAGGGAGTTGCCAGCGTGGCGTCGATCAATGTTTCGACCCCGCGTTCCTTACCCAAAGCAACGAATTGCTCGAGATCGATGGCGGTTAAATGCGGATTCGTCGGTGATTCGCTGACGATCATTTTCGTGCGATCGTTGATCGCTGCGTCCATGGCATCAAAATCACCCGTGGTGACTTGACGGGTGACCACCCCGAATCGAGATAGGTGCTTGGCGCAGAACTCGCGACTTCGGTGGTAGCATTGGTCGAAAAAGACGATTTCGTCACCCGAGTTCAGTTTGGTCATGAGAAGACCGACGATGGCCGCCATGCCGCTCGAGTAGACGATGGCATCTTCGGCGCCATCGAGGGCCGCTAACTTTCGTTCGACTACTTTTTCGTTGGGATTGCCGTACCGTCCATATTCCTCGCGATCGTGTTTCTCACGGATATACTCAAGGATGCTTTCGGTGGATTCAAAGGTGTAGGTGCTTGAGCAGCAGATTGAATCGGTGATCGCGTCATAGGCTTTCTGGCGGGCTTCACCGGCATGAACGCTAGCGGTACTGATACCGGCACGACGAGGACCGGATTCGTCTTGGCCGCTGAACACATTCTGGTTTTTCTTATCCACGATAATTGCGTTTTGCATGATGGACGATCGTCCTCTCGGGGACAAAGGTCAAAGGGAAACAGTCAATAAGGAAATGAAACGATAGGTTGG
>VGZN01000560.1 GCA_016872635.1 Planctomycetota bacterium
CGCCTCGAAGGGTCGCAAGGAACTCCTTGGTGGGGATCACCGTCCCCATATTCCCGACGATAGCTTCCAAGATGACTGCAGCGATTTCGTGGCCGAGCGTGTTGAGAGTCTGTCGCAGTGCGGCGGAATCGTTGTACTCAAGGACAATCGTATCGTTGGAGACTCCAGTCGTGACCCCTGGAGAGTCGGGGACGCCTAATGTTGCCGCTGCGGAACCAGCAGAAACCAAAAGCGAATCGACGTGACCGTGGTAACAGCCTGAAAACTTGATTATCTTCGACCTGCCAGTGGCACCGCGAGCGACCCGGATCGCACTCATCGTTGCTTCCGTTCCACTACTGACCAATCGGACTCGTTCGATGCTTGGAACTGCAGCGATAATCAACTCTGCGATGCGGGACTCGTTTTCTGTCGGAGCACCATACGACGTCCCGCGTTCCGCGGCACGCACGATCGATTCGATCACTCTGGGTTCGGCATGTCCCAGGATCATCGGTCCCCACGATCCGATGTAATCCAGATATCGATTGCCATCGATATCATACAAATATTGACCATTCGCCCGATCGATAAACAGCGGATGCCCCCCAACCGCGCCGAAGGCGCGTGCGGGCGAGTTCACGCCACCGGGAATCAGTTTGCGAGCCCTATCGTAGGCCGCAAGGCTTTTGCTTCGATTTAAATTTATCATCGTTTTTACGAATCAAGTCTTTCAGGGATTCGGCAATCAGGCCAGCGTGTAGGCCAATCGTACCAAAATCGTTGTAACCTAGGGTTAAAAGGTTAACCGCACTCCACGTCCGGATCACACACGCCAAAATGCTGCGCCCCGCCATTCCGATCATTGAAACGATCGAAAAAACCACCCAAGGACAGTATCACCATCCCATAACCATGTTCGACTCGATCACACGCCTGGCTTTTTCAAGGTCAACACCGGTTTCAGACATGTAAAGGCGGATTGCATGAAGTTTGTCACCGGATGCTTTCGAGAGGCAATCGCGAGCCGTCGCACAAATGTCGTTCGAAGTTCCGGCAACCCCCAACGCGCCTTTTGAAATAACCCAGGAGTCACGGGGACGCTTTGTTAATCGCAGCACCGAGTCACTGGGGTATGCGTCGTCCAAAACGGCCCTTGCCGAAGCTTCATCCGCTGCCCATGTTATAATGATGTGCGAGTCTGTTTCGATTTCGAACAGTGGCATGGAATTTCGTCCGTTGCTACGGGAATAATTTCGATCGGGCTTAACCGTTCCGAATGCTGCAGCCTGCGAACGCATCCAGCATCCACATGCATCGTGCATGCTAGGTTGACGCACGAAAAAGCATCCAGTCACATCGGTTCACCCGAAATCGTAGCACCCGAAATCGACTCGCGATAGGTTCACCACGCGGTCGGATCGGCCGCCCAAACCCTTAGGAGTTGTCCGTGAAAGCCTCGTTTGTCAACCGTTTCCTCGTGTTAGCGACGATTGCTTTACCAGTCGTTCCCGTACTCAGCGACTACTTCGGCCCCAACACCTATGCGAGATGGCTGCTCGCAGATGCAGCCAACCAGTACGACCGGGGCGACGTTACGGGGGCGCAAGAGAGTATGCAAAAAGCCTATGACATGTCCAAAGACATCGTCACCGACGGGAATTTCTGGCGGCAATTCGAACGGATCGAAGGAGATACGCCAGGCCCGTCGAAATCCAGCAAGATTTGGGAAGACATGGTAGGGCGTGTCGCAGACCCCGAGCAACGAGCGGTGGCAGCGTTGGAGGTCTCCAATCTTCTTTCCAATCGAAGTCAATTCGACGCAGCCGCAAAAGTACTGGTTGCGAATCTTCCCCCCAGAGAAGAGCGAAATGCTATCCAGAACAATCAAATCGCGTACATGCGATCGCTGGCCAACATCGAATTGGAAGAAGCATTACTGGATATCAATCAAGCGATCAAACAGCTCAACAACGAATCGTTCCTCGATACAAAAGCCTGGGTGCTGCATCAACTTGGCCGAAACGAGGAAGCCCTTCCAACCATCGAAGAGAGCTTGTCCATGCTCCTAGGAAAATGGCGAGCGAATCCGAGAATCGAGCCCTTTATCGCAGCGATGAACAAAATCGAGGAAGGACTCTCTACCTCAGGTGCAGAGGCTTATGACGAGACGAGCGATTCACCTCCGTCGCAGGAGTCGGTCCAACCTGCGGAATCGACTGCTCCGACTAGCCCCGGGCCCAACACGACAGCCGAACCAAACTCCCCCCCCCCCGAAACCAAGGAATCAGTCGATAACGAGCCATCTGAGGGCAAAACGACTCGAACGAAGACCAAACGCACTTCGGGCTGGGCGATGGTACAGTTGCTCGAAGAGTTTCCCGTCATTGCCCGTGGAGTACCGACAGTCATGGATCTGCCGACCTTGCGTTTCCATCGAATGAAGATCCACGAGGCATTGGGCAACACCGAGGCGATGCAAAAGGACCTCCGCTGGCTGAAAGCATTCAGCATCAAGGGAACAGAGGACCTGCATTAACCTTATAGCTCTATCGTTTTGGCGGGATGCGACTTGTGGGCCAAGCCGGACTCTGGACACTTCTTTCAGCCGCCAAACGCGACGGATCGAGATCTCGGGATACCTATTTAGAGCACCAAATCCCAAGTTTTAAAAAGCCCTTCTGCGTCTGACAGGTACAGATCCAGAGGTCGGCAGCGATAGCATTCCACGAAAGAAACATTGGGATTCCCACCGAAGGGGTTTTCTGCGCAAAAACTCCTGCGATTGGATATTTGCACGCGAAGTCGCTGGAATTGGCCCCCTGAGAAAACTTTTTTTCCCGCGTTGACTCTGCATATTCGATCTCTGATAATCGTGCCGTTATTCCGTGGGTAACACAGCAGGTTTTCAGAGTCACGTCGAGAACGTTGGCTCTTGAACGTCGATTTGTTTTTCTCGGATTAGCTTTTCGGGACAATCGTATTCGTTCACTGTCGGTCTCAAGGCAAATTGAGAGCCCGAGTGCCGAAGGTTTGTCAAAGGTTTTGTTGGTTGGCTCCCATGGCGGTAAATTGGTACAGCATGTTGGGGCCGTATGTTTGCGAGGGTTTGAGTCAGTGACGAATATTTATGTAGGGAACCTCTCTTTCAAGGCTACAGAGGACGAGGTCAAGCAGGCGTTTAGCCGTTTTGGTAAAGTTGCACGAGTCAGCATTGTGATGGACCGAGAAACGGGCCGTTCACGGGGCTTTGCATTCGTCGAAATGCCCGATGCAGAAGAAGCCAAAGCAGCGATCGCTGGGCTGAATGAGCAAGAAGTCGCAGGTCGACGTATATCTTGCAACGAAGCTCGTCCGAGAGAAGAGCGACCCTCGGGTGGCGGACGGGGTGGATACGGCGGCGGTGGCGGTGGCTATGGTGGTGGCGGTCGCGATGGTGGTGGATACGGTGGTGGCGGCCGTGATGGCGGCTACGGCGGTGGACGCGATGGCGGCGGTTACGGCGGTGGACGCGATGGCGGAAAACGCCCATATCGCGATCACTAGTCCCTGATCTTCCGAATGGAGTATTGCCGCACTAGTTCTGGAACAGGATTTCAATCAATCACTTTTTGATCAGAGCGGCAATCACCAAAATTGAAAACATTTCAA
>VGZN01000561.1 GCA_016872635.1 Planctomycetota bacterium
TTCCGCGCGGCCATTGTCGCATGGACGATCGCTACTATCGGCGCATTGAGCCATGGCAGCTTCAATGCTCGATCCACGGCCCAGGAACCCAAACTTGCGCCGCAACCGGACAAATCGATGACCATCGAATATCCAAAGTCGAAAACCGTCGAACAATCCGATGACTACCACGGTACCAAGATCGACGATTCGTTTCGCTGGCTAGAGGATTTAGACTCTGAGGATACAAAGCAGTGGGTGGTTGAACAGAACCGAGTTACTTTTGATTACCTTCGCAATATTCCAGCGCGAGAGAGGATCAAGGAACGTCTAACAAAGTTGTGGAACTTTGAGCGGTATGGGTTGCCTCGTCAGTATGGCGAGCTCTACTTTTACACCTACAATAATGGTCTGCAAAATCAAAATGTCCTTTACGTTTCGGACTCGCTTGATACGGCCGGTGAACGCAACCGTCGGGAACTACTCGACCCGAACCGATTAAGCGAATCAGGTACCTTTGCATTAAGCGGTTATGTACCGAGCGATGACGGGAAATTCCTCGCCTATGGGATTGCTGCTGCCGGAAGCGACTGGAACACATGGCTGGTGCGCGATGTCGCAACGGGAAACGACCTCACCGACAAAATCGAGTGGGTGAAATTCAGTAGCGTTTCCTGGACTTCGGATGGCAAAGGCTTCTTCTATGCGCGATACGATGAACCCAAAGGCAACGAGTTCACCGGCGTGAACTACTTTCAGAAACTATATTACCACGCGATGGGTACACCTCAGTCCGCGGACCGCTTGATCTACAACCGAGACGATGAGAAAGAATGGGGATTCGGCGGTACGGTTACGGATGATGGCAAGTATCTGATCATCGCGGTATGGAGAGGAACGGAAAAAAAGAACCAAATTTTTTATGCTCCCTTGGTTGATGGAGCGATCCCCGATCGAACAAAAGTCATTGAACTACTACCCGGTTTCACTGCGGATTATCAGTTCCTCGGAAACGATGGCTCGGTATTCTACTTTGAGACTGATGACGGAGCCGCACGAAGGCGCATCATCGCCGTGGATTCGGAAAAATCAGGACGCGATGGATGGCGAGAAATCGTTCCGGAATCGGTCGAGTCGATCGAAAATGCAACCTTGCTGGGCGATCGTTTCTTGATCACCTACCTGAAGGACGCCACCAGTGTCGTCCGCCAATACAGCACCGACGGCAAAAGACGTGATGACATCCCGGTCCCGCCTTTGGGAACTGTTGCAGGTTTCGAAGGAAAACGTTCCTCGGAAGAAACCTTTTTCACATTTACCAACTACATCACACCCCTGAGCGTCCTGCGCCTCGCACTCAAAGACAACAGCACCTCCGTCTGGAAATCACCAACAGTCGACTTTGATCCTGACGAGTATGTTACGGAACGTGTTTTTTATCGTAGTAGCGATGGGACCCGAATTCCGATGATCCTCTCCTACAAAAAAGGACTGCCGAGGAACGGAGACCAGCCAACGATCCTCTACGGCTATGGCGGATTCAACATTTCCATTACCCCTAACTTTTCACCAGCCAACCTCGGCTGGATGGAAATGGGCGGTGTCTATGCCGTAGCGAACATGCGGGGTGGTGGAGAATATGGTCGCGAATGGCACGAAGCGGGAATGCTCAATCGTAAGCAGAACGTGTTCAACGATTTCATTGCCGCTGCGGAGTACTTGATCGATGAGAAATATACTCGGCCAGCCAAACTCGCTATCTCTGGCCGCAGCAATGGCGGGCTGCTCGTCGGCGCTGCCATGACCCAGCGTCCCAACCTATTTGCCGTGGCATTGCCCGCTGTAGGCGTGATGGACATGCTACGCTTCCATAAATTTACCATTGGATGGGCCTGGGTCAGCGAATTCGGATCCAGCGAGGACCCAACGCAATTTGAAAACTTGCTTCGGTATTCGCCCTTGCATCGATTGAAGCCTGGCACGCGATACCCGGCTACGATGGTCACCACCGCCGACCACGACGATCGCGTCGTACCAGGCCACTCCTTCAAGTTTGCAGCTCGCTTGCAAGGTTGCCAAAGCGGTACTAACCCAACTTTGATTCGCGTTGAAACAAGCGCTGGCCACGGAGCGGGAACTCCTGTCTCGAAGTTGATTGAAACAGCTGCGGACACCCTGGGATTTGTTTGGCACAACTTCGGCTTGGAGTAGCAACTTGCATCCGTCGCAGATTCTCTATGAAGACAATCACTTGTTGATTGTGAACAAACCTGCGGAATGGATTGTCCAAGGTGCTAGCACGGACCAACGCAGCTTGCTCGAATCCTCGCGGATGTACATCAAGCAAAAGTACGACAAGCCAGGGAATGTTTATCTCGGAGTTGTAAGCCGTCTCGACGGTCCTGTTACGGGAGCGGTACCATTCGCGAGGACCAGCAAAGCGGCTGCCAGACTCAGCGAGCAGTTTCGCGAGCATACGCCAATTAAAGTTTACTGGGCCATCGTCGAAGGCACCCCCAGTCCAATCGCGGGAACTCTGGAGCACTTTCTGAGCCGGCACCCCGAGGAAAATGTGACCCGTGTCTCGACACGAAATGATCGCCATGCCACTCAAGCGACCCTCGAGTACAGGACCGTAACTGTGCACCAGGGATTGTCGCTGCTCGAAGTTCGACTGATTACGGGTCGCAAACACCAAATCCGATGCCAACTCGCTGCGATTGGCTGCCCCATCGTGGGCGACCATCTCTACGGGTCCGGGACACCGTTCCCCCAAGGCATCGGGCTTCATTGCCATCAACTGATCGTCGAACACCCGACCTTGAAAACACCGATTTCTGTACTCGCCGATCCACCCATCTACTGGCCTGGTTGGGCGAAACCTAAGCCGACAGATGCGACTGCCAACTTTGAGTTGCAGCCTCCATGATTTTTTCTTGGGTCGCTTCTGCAATCGTAAATTCTGCTGTCTTCCTACCTTCGCTAAGCACCATGATTCTATCGCTGAGTGTGAGCAATTCAGGAAGCTCGCTACTCGTCACAATGACGCCTAGCCCTTCGCTACATAGGCTTCGAATCACTCTGTAAAGCTCCGCTTTTGCACCTACGTCGACTCCCCGCGTCGGGTCGTCAAGCAACAGCACCTTAGGATGCGTTAATAGCCACCGGCCAACGATACACTTCTGCTGATTACCGCCGCTTAAACTACCGATTGGAGGGGTGAGCCCTGCTGTTTTGATCCGCAGTTTGCTTACCATTGACTCACTTAACTCCCGCTCCCGATGCTGATTCAGCATCGGACCACGTACAGCATCCTTCAATGAACACATCGTGATGTTTCGGCCAACATTCATCGTATTGAAGATCCCTAGCCGTTTTCGATCCTCCGTCACTAAAGCTAAACCAGCCCTCTTCGCCTCCGAAGGATGCCTCGGATTGATCGACTGACCATCGAGAATAATCTCGCCCGTTGGAGCCAATTCGGAGGCACCGAACAAACATTCCAGAAGTTCCGTACGACCCGCTCCCATCAAACCTGCGATACCAAGGACTTCGCCACGGTGTAGCTCCAGAGAAACATCCTTGAGACGGTACCCTCGCGCATGGCCAGGCCATGGGAGGGAAAGATTCTTTACCTCCAAAACCTTTTGT
>VGZN01000562.1 GCA_016872635.1 Planctomycetota bacterium
GGCACAGGGGCAGATAGCGGGTGATAAGCCATCGGAGGAGGAGCTTGGTATTGAGTATCTCGTTCAACTTGCCGAGATGCCCAGATACATGGCTTACATGGTTGGTACCTATGAAAGACCAGGGATAAAGCAGGACGACACTGCATCGATCTTCGATTTTGAGATGATTTACGCATTTCGTAAGGAGAAGCAAGGTAAATCAACCACTCGGTTCGAACGCGTCGGTAGAGAAATCACATCGAGTGGGGATGCAAAAAATTATGACGAACGGAGATTGAAAAATTCGGAGCACGATTGGAAGAATGATTACTTTAGTCAGGGGATTGTCGATGAAAAGAAAATTCTCGATGCCTTGCCACTTGGTCAGAGATACGAACCGACACCAGAGTTTTTAAATCCTCTTTACTTGCCAATTTTTGGGCCGAACTTCATTCCAGACGGCGACCCAAGTATTTACCTTAAAGACATGATGCCTCCGGGGCAAATGTATGATTCCGCGTCGATTGGAGATGTAACGTTAGGTATTTGGATAGCGGGAGACAAGGAGTTTGTAAATAGCTTTCAATTCGATGGTAGACAGGGAGGAATGCCAACTCAGTGTTCTACCCGATCGCGAAAACTACGCGTTCCACCGCTTGACAAATGTGATCCGGTCAAGAATTCCGATCCATTCGATATCACAAGGACTAGATGGAAAAAGCACGAGAAATCAGACTACTGGCTCCCAACGGAAATCGAGAGCGCTGAGGTGCATCGCTACCATAGAGCGTCTTATGATATGAAGATCTACTGGTGGATCGATGACGAGGTGCCTGACGAGGTCTTTGAGTTCGAAGATTTCAAGAAGGCCGTCATCCGACGCTCGAAAGCCCACGAGATGGTCGAAACACTCAAGGAGACCATAGAGGCGAAATAACCCAGCGTCGGCCGGTAGGTAAAAAAACTGGCACCCAGGGCGGCCAAAATACGCTTCATGTTGGGTTGACGGCATAAAGGTTGTTAGAATAGAACGGGAATATACCGGAGGCGACCTCAATGCACCCAATAACTAACGAACCAATCGCAAATGATTACTTTGGAAACTCCTACTTGATTTGGAGTTTGATCTTTGCATTTCTCTTGGGATGCAATCGTCAAGAGCCGCAAGTTGCATCCAGTCCGACAACGGCGAAGCTCGATAGCCGTGAGACTATTCCAGTAAATATATCGCAAAAGCAGGACAGCGATGAAGAGTTTGGGATGGAACTGATCGACCTGGTTGCAAATCCTGAACTCGATCAAGGCATTCCGCGAGCTGACACTCCGTTGTATTTGTGGGATGCCGAAAACCCCAGTAGATTTCCTTTCCAAGTCGCATCCGCGATGGACAAGATCGGGGTCAATGTTACTATTTTTGAAGATTATCCCGAGCTTTATGCAGCCGTCCCTGTTTTGGTTGACCAATCGTTCATGGATCAACGTGTGGAATTTGTTGAGTCACTCGGGTACGCTTTTCGTTGTCACCCGATTCATTGGAATATAGATGTTGACAGAGTGTTGGAGCGGCAAGATGATTATCTGGTAGAGGCATGTCCGATCGTGACCGAGTACTGCGACGTGGTTCCGCTTGCGACTAAAGGCTGTATAGAGAAATGGAGTTTTCCGAAAAACTCTTTGAATACACCTAGACTTGTGAGTCGAACCAAAATTCCCGGTCCGGGCGAACCTGGATTTCCCTACGGTATATTCCCGTAAAGATCTCTTAGCGGGTCTAACAGTTTCGGGTTCCGCTTCGAGGTCATAAAGGGGCCAAGTCGTTCGATCCTGGCCAACGTTAGAGTACATCAGCGTCCATAAGCGGCCTTGTTTTTGAACCTCTGATGGACACTAATATTCGCTCATAGTCGTAAGCACATTCCAATCGCGGTCCCCTGGATTCTATGGCTCTTCAGGGATTATTGTGGCTAGGAGTAGATGCTACTGGAAATCTTCGTGCTCGTGCTCGTGCTCCTGCTCGTACACGAAGCCCTTCCGATAGCGTTTGGGCGACTAGACCATTGAAATTCCGCATCGATCCAAAACCGATTTCGTGAGCCACAGTTGCTTTCCGATTACGATCACGAGCACCGTTTCACTGAGCACGAGCACGAAGTCACTGCGGCCAAATTATCTTTTGTTTCACCCACAATAATTCCTGAAGCACCAGGAGATTATTGTCGGAAAGGTCTTTCCTTTTTTTATCAGTTAATGCCATGGGAGAAGCATCTGATTGCCGACGCAACCGACCGATCCCCTCTGCCGCGCTTTCTGGGTCTGAAGCAAGCCCCTGTTTCCTACCCCATTCGTGGAAAGAGGTTTGAGCTTGGAAACGATCCATTCGGAGTGAAAGATGGGAACGAACCAGCGAAACACCCAACGATTTCATTGGCGGGACTTACTTATTCTTTCACCTGGGTCGCGCTATACCTATATATAATATATATATCTATCTTAATACACCCATATACATACACATGCACGTACGCACACGCGAGGCAGCCTGTGTGCTCATGAGACCCCAGGGGTGAAAGGTGAAGTGAGGGAAGACCGAGAGTGGATGGTCATCGATCATCGCATCGAAGCATCGCTACCAACATCACAACCACCGCATCAAACCTGACGCAAAATTTGGCCCAATAGACGCGATGCACTTGCGTGATCGCTGTCGACGGCCAACAATACAACACAACGCGTCTATGGGGCCTTTGTGGGCCTCAGGCGCGAAGTGCCAAACTGGCACTCATCGCAAGCTCTCGCATGGGTCCTACCCACGTTTTTCCAGGGTTTTTGGGGCGTGGGAACGGTCACCAAATTAGAGAGAGTTTGTTTTGTGCGTGGGAATCTTAAATCCCAAGCAATCAACCCACTGAGCGATCCAACAAAACCAATCTAAACACCCAAACAAACACACATCGACTGAACCCTTTCCGTTTCGTTTCTCCCCTGGAAAGGCTCTCCGATGAAAATCGAAGTTTGGAATCTCAATCGCATTCGTCCGTACCCGAACAATCCCCGCATCAACGATGACGCTGTCGATGCCGTCGCTGCTTCGATCCGTGAGTTTGGCGTGCGCCAAGCGATCGTCGTCGACACCGATGGGGTCATCATCTGCGGACACACTCGCTTCAAAGCAGCTCAAAAACTGGGATTGGAAAAGCTTCCAGTCCACGTTGCCAAAGACCTCACGCCCGAGCAGATCAAGGCGTATCGCATCGCCGACAACAAGACCGCAGAGCTCGCCGATTGGAACTATGATCTGCTCCCGATCGAACTGGGCGATCTGCAAACCAACGGCTTCGATTTGTCGCTCTTGGGATTCGATTCCGATGAGCTGCTCAAGCTACTCAAAACCGATGTCGAAGAAGGTCTTACCGATCCGGATGATGTGCCGGCACCTCCGGACGCTGCCGTGACTCAACCTGGCGATCTTTGGATCTTGGGTAACCACCGGTTGCTCTGCGGTGACTCATCGAAACCCGAGGACCTCGATCGACTCCTTGGTGGTAAAACGATCCAACTGGTCAACACAGACCCGCCCTACAACGTGAAGGTTGAACCGCGATCGAACAACGCGATCGCTGCTGGTTTGTCGTCGTTTTCCAACG
>VGZN01000563.1 GCA_016872635.1 Planctomycetota bacterium
AGGGTCAAATCCTGATTCCATTTTCCCGGTACCAGGTGTATGACGGAGGAAAAAAACATGAATTGGATGCGCGTAGCTACGAGGTAAAAGAATGGGAGATCGGCCTCGAATGGCAACCCGTCAGACAATTTGAACTGGTGGCGATGTATACGATCTCCTCACGCCGATTTGAAGATTTTGCCTTGCAGAACAATCTGCAAAAAGGGCGACTTCTTCGCATACAGGCACAAATCAATTTCTGAGGGACCAGACGATGCTTTCTATTGGCAATCAGCTAAGTACACCCAATATTACCAAATCATTAAGTTTAAGAAACCCCCCATTCATCCGCAGTCGATGAGTGTAGCTTTGTCGACCGCCTTTAAATCAGCGCAATCACCATGAACGGACTCAATGCAATCATGAAGCTATTCATGCCGAAGGACCGAATCTTCTTCGAACTTTTTGAGAAAGTAGCCGTAAACGTTGGCCAAATGAGCAAACAACTCAAAGAAGTTGTTGCAGAGCCAGACTTCGACAAGCGCGGCGCCTTGATCAAAGTGATCGAAGACATGGAACATACCAACGATGAGTATACGCACAACATCTTCACGGAGCTGGAGCGAAATTTCATTACACCGTTCGACCGAGAAGACATCCACGCGCTGGCCACTTCACTCGATGACATCGCAGATTACATTTACGCTTCTGCCAAGAAGATAAATTTCTATCGCGTAAACCCCAACGAAACGGGCATGCACAAATTCGCTGACTTGATCGACCAAGGATGTCAGCAAATTCAATATGCGGTGACCGAACTGCGCAACATGAAAAACATGCGCCGGATCACCGACGCACTGGTAAAGATCAATAGCATCGAAAATCAGGCAGATGATGTGTTCGACATGAGCATCGAGCACTTGTTTGCCACCGAACCCGATGCAAAAGAAGTGATCAAGAAACGAGAGATCTACCAAGTGATGGAGATCGCCACAGACAAGTGTGAAGACGCGAGCAACGTGATCGAGTCCATTCTTATCAAATACGCCTAAGCGCCATGACCACCCTGCTGATCGCCATCATCTTATTGGCGTTGATCTTCGACTACATCAATGGTTTTCATGATGCAGCCAACTCGATCGCGACCATCGTATCTACCAAGGTGCTTACCCCATTCCAGGCCGTACTGTGGGCTGCCATATTCAATTTTGCCGCCTATTGGATCTTTCAAGATCACGCCGTTGCCAATACGATCAGCAAAACAGTGCACAAGGAATTCATCACCCTGCACGTCATCTTTTCCGGATTGATCGCTGCCATCATCTGGAATCTGCTTACCTGGTGGTATGGAATCCCCTCCTCCTCCTCACATACCCTCATTGGCGGTTTTGCCGGCGCAGCCATCACCCATGCCATCTTCGAAAAGGGAAACATTTCGTGGGGGGCCATCGTCGAAAGCGATACCATCTTAAAAACCGTGCTATTCATCTTTTTGGCACCACTCATTGGGATGATCATCTCCGTGTTCATAACCATCGTTACGGTGATGCGAAACATATGGATACGAATGGGGATCATTGTGGCCACCACCCTTCTTACCCTCTTTCTTTTCGATCAGTTTGAAGAAAGTAAAATGGATACCGGACTCAAAAAGTTTCTGAAACTGGACAAGTATACAGAAGAAGTAAAATCCGCCCGGACATCACTCGCGTCAAATCCGAACGACGAAACAGCCGCTGATAAACTGGAGTCGGCTGAGAAGAAATTCAACAAAGCCGAAAATGCTTACAAGCAATTGGCCCCCCTTGTTGAAAATTTTGATGCCCTCGGGGCAGATTCGATCGCACGCTATGCCTACCAAAACGGCTTGTTGACCGATATTGAGATCAGCAAGCTGAAGGACGATGCCCGAAATGCCAACAACTACCTGGTAATGGAAGCTTTGTCGATCGAAAAACCGGAAACCAAACCGGTCTTTGACTTGGCTAAAACAGAGACCGAAAAATACAAACAGCCCCTAAAGCTTTATTTGGAGAAAAAGATCGACCTCGACAGTGCACTCCGTGCAATGAATGCCATCTACCCGATCCTACCGCAGTACAATGACAAAGTCCGTAAGAAGATCGAATCATTCAGCATCCAACGCTCATTCGAGAAAGAGATCCTGAAGTCTGAGAACCGTACGATCGAATGGGGCATCATTTTTACAGCCATCCTCTTCATGCTCATTTATCTCTACGTAGAGAAAGTTAAATCGCCGACTGCCTATACCATGGCAAACATGTTTAAAAAGCTACAATTGTATAGTTCTGCGGCGTTCAGCATTGGTCATGGAGGAAACGATGCGCAAAAAGTAATGGGCATCATTGGTGCCGCATTGATCGCGAGCGGACAAATACAGGATTTCTCTCAACTTCCAAATTGGGTGCCGATCGCCTGTTACCTGGCCATCGGACTGGGCACCATGAGCGGTGGATGGAAGATCGTAAAAACCATGGGCACCAAGATCACCAAGGTTACCCCGTTGGAAGGCGTCGCTGCGGAAACATCCGGCGCACTGACCTTATTCTTTACCGGTCAAATGGGAATCCCCGTTTCTACCACTCATACCATCACCGGATCCATCATGGGCGTTGGCGCAACCAAACGATTGTCCGCCGTGCGTTGGGGCGTAACCTTGAACCTTGTATGGGCCTGGATCCTGACCATTCCCATCAGCGCCTTGCTGGCCGGAGGCATCTATGCCCTGGTTCGTTTGTTCTGAACGTGATCGGATCGATTTATATTCCGATTTTTGTTGGGATAACAAATGAAAAAGATCCTCGTCACCGGCGGTACCGGATACATCGGCGCACACACCCTTGTTGACCTCATCGAGCAAGGCTACGAGGTCATTTCTGCTGACAATTTCAGTCGCTCCGATGCCCGCATGCTGAACGGCATTGAGGCCATCACCGGAAAAAAAGTGACCAACTACGCGATCGACCTCTGCTCGCTGCCCGACACCCGAACCCTCTTTGAAGAAAACAAAGACATCGTCGGCATCATTCACTTCGCTGCCTACAAGGCCGTGGGCGAATCGGTCGAACAACCCCTGCTGTATTTCGAGAACAACATCCAATCCCTGCTCAATCTCTTGCGCTGCGTGCAGGAGTATCGCATTCCCTACTTTGTATTTTCTTCCTCTTGTACCGTATATGGCGAACCCGATCAGATTCCGGTAACCGAGCAAACACCGCTCAAATCCGCTGCTTCTCCATACGGACTCACCAAACAGATCGGCGAACAGCTGCTCCAAGATTTTGTCAAAGCAACCGATTGCTCCGCTTTGTTGCTGCGCTATTTCAATCCCGCCGGTGCCCACCCCTCTGCGCAAATTGGTGAGCTGCCTATTGGTACGCCGCAAAATTTAGTGCCCGCCATCACCCAAAGCGCGATGGGCGTGATCGACGCGCTTACCGTGCATGGAACCGATTACCCAACCCGGGATGGATCCTGCGTACGCGATTACATTCACGTATGCGACCTGGCCCGCGCGCACACACAAGCCCTTCAATTGCTCGAAAAAGAAAATAAAATCCATTCCTGCGAAGCCATCAATCTGGGAAGCGGATCCGGCACCACGGTACTCGAAGCGATCCGA
>VGZN01000564.1 GCA_016872635.1 Planctomycetota bacterium
CACGATTGGGGGACGAAGCGGCCTTTCCAGCTTCCTGTGAAATTGAAAAAACAGGTGCAATTCCGTAAATGCCTAACCCAGCCCCCCCCGGGTTGGGTCCTCTCCGCTATTCTGATTTCTTGAACGAAGGTATAATTTTCACTCGATTTCCTTCCCACTTTAGGAAATGATTGCCAAGGAGTCGAGGATGGAAACGAATTTGGTTTCGCGATGTACGGTTTTAGATCTTTGTACGGTTTCGGATCTTTCTACTCTTCGGAGGAGCTCACGGTTATGAAATTTCGTTGGTTAACGGTTGCGGGGCTTTCTGCTGCTAGCACGCTATCGGTCGCAGCAATCGCTCCCTCTACAGTCTGTGCCCAAGAAACAAACGTCCTCGATGTTTCAGGCCAAACATCCTCATCGAATGAAGGGGACGAAGTCGTCACCGTTTCGATCGCTCCTTTGGATCGACTCCTCCCGAGCGTCACGTACCTAATGCGTTTGGTCGGCGCTGGTGCTCAAAGCGGAATTGTCACCCAAGCTGTCAATGGTTACACGAGTGGATTGGATCGAGCACGGCCCATCGGTGCCTTTGTTACGCTCGGTGACGCAGGCGTGCCTGTTTCCGTTGCTGCCTTACCGATCTCTGATCTGGATAGCTTCCTTGGAGGACTCGAACTCTTCGGTGAAGCAGAAGACCTCGGTGATGGCCTTTACAGCATGAGCTTGGGGCCAAACACTATTTTCGCTCAGCACAAAGGTGACTGGCTGTTTGTTTCCAGCTCGGAAGAGTCGCTCGAAGGCGTAACCGGCTCCAGCGCCGAGCGACTGGACAAAATGGCCTCGCAACATGATTTGCTCGTCGAAGTCAACGTCCAAAACATCCCTGACGATTTGATCGATCTGCTCACAAGCCAAATGCGAAGCGGTTTTGAGCAGGCGATCGAAGCACAATCAGGGGATTTGGATGACGATGAACTCGAAGCGAGCCGAGCATCAGGCGAGCAGATGATGAATAACATGGAAGAGATCTTCACGGGAACCGAAAAGATCGTTCTCGGACTCGGCATCCGCCCAAAAGAGAAGAACATGTTCATCGACTTCGGAAGTCGCTTTGTTGACGGTTCAAGGTTCGCCAAGCAAATGAAGTCCATGGAATCCGCTAAATCCAAACTCTCGGGATTCTTGTCGGATGAAAGCATGATGAACTACAAAGCTCTCAGGCTGGTGGCTCCAGAAGATATGGCTCAAATCGAGTCCTCGCTCGATGCCGGACTCAAGGCCGCCTACAAGCAGATCGACGATAACAGCAGCGGGAACACCGCAGCATCGGCCAAAGCCAAAGAATATCTCGATCGTTTGGTCAAGATTTTCCTCGAAAGCGGAAAAGAAGGCTCCGTGGAAGTCGCAGCCAATGTTTCTACCAATCCTTCCTTGAACGTCCTCCTGGCTTTGAGTGTTGCAGATGGGACAAAGGTTGAACAACTGGCAAAGGACTTGGCAACCGAAGCTTCGAATGCAAATGCACCTCTGACAATTGAACTCATGAGCGGTAAGCATCAAGGATTCAATCTTCACCGCATTTCCGCGCCGCTCCCAGAGAACGCCCCCGATGAGACTCGCAAGATTTTTGGGGACAAAGTCAATGTTTCGATCGGTACCTCACCCAAGGGAATCCTCCTGTCGGTCGGAAAGACTGCGGAAGCCTCCCTCAAGGCAGCGATCGATGGTGTTGCATCCAACCCAAACAACGCTGCATCGCCAGTCCGTATGCGGATGGACATGTCCCAACTGTTGAACTTTATCCAAACCTTTGAATCGAACCCCATCGTCGATGGCATGCTCTCAGCACTCAGCAGCGGCGATGACATGGTCATGATCGATTCGAAAGTTGTCGAACGAGGCTCCGTCGCTCGCTTCACCATCCAAGAAGGTGTCTTCAAAGCGATCGCTGGTGGCGTCAAGGCGGGGATGGCTGGCCAAGGCGGGGACTTCTGAGCACCGGCCGTCAGTACACGATGAACCAGCCGCAACGGAATCGCGCCGCTGCGGCTCGGATCGTGGGCGATCGAGCCCGTCGAACCTAATGGAAAAATCGTTGACAGACGGATAGAATTGACTTTGAAACCACCGAAAAGTCACGACCTGTGGGCCGTGACTTTTTTCATTTCAGGGCTAAAAAGCAGCGATTACTAATCCGATTTCATCCAGTGAAGAAATCTCGAAATCAGGAGAATGCCAGAGCCAGATGACACAAAACTGACTCATTTTCGCAAACTTAGATCGGTTCAACGCAGGTTCCATTTGCCAACCCCTTCAGTTCAGTTCACAATTTCTCGTGCGGATTGGATCCCTCGTTTTTGCCCTCAAGGATTCGCTTTGTGAAACTGATTATTGCTATCGTCCAACCCAATCGTCTCGAACAAGTCAAAGAAGCGTTGACGGAAGTTGAGGTCTTTCGGCTAACCGTTCTAGATTGTTTAGGTTTCGGTCGGCAAAAGGGCCAAAAAAACGCATTGCGCGGTCATGACGGATCTATCAACTTGCTCCGAAAACTCCAATTGCAGATCGCGGTCAACGACGAGTTCGTCGAACCCACGATCCAAGCCATCCTCAAAGGAGCGAAATCGGAAGGGGCCGGACAAATCGGTGATGGAAAGATTTTCGTCCTACCTATGGACGACTGCATCCGAATTCGAACCGGTGAACGTGGTTCAGAAGCGATCTAAAGTCAAATACTCCTTATGGCCCAACCCGTCGAAACCGCCACACCGTTGATTGAACTTCGCGAGATCGCGAAAGTGTACAAGCTTGAGGAAGTCGAAGTTCGCGCTCTCGACGGTGTGGATCTCGTCATGAATCGAGGCGAGTACGCAGCTCTCATCGGACCTAGCGGTTCCGGAAAATCCACCCTCATGAATACCCTCGGCTGCTTGGATCGACCGACGCACGGCAGTTATCAGCTCGACGGGATCGAAGTGGTTGACATGTCCGCAGACCAACGGGCACGTATACGAAACGCTCAAATCGGCTTCGTCTTTCAGAACTTCAATTTGTTAGCCCGAACCTCTGCGCTCGAGAATGTCGAACTCCCAATGCTTTACGGGAAGACAATGAGCAGTAGAGCCAGACACGATCGAGCCAAAGAACTCCTCTCGCTCGTAGGTCTCGGCGAACGCCTCGATCATCATCCCGGACAGTTATCTGGCGGTCAGCAACAGCGTGTGGCAATTGCGAGAGCACTAGCAACCGATCCATCGATCCTCATGGGGGACGAGCCGACAGGGAATTTGGACTCTCGAACAAGCCGTGAAGTCATCGAATTGTTCCGGCAACTCAACGAGAAAAAGAATCTGACCGTCATCTTGGTCACCCACGACCTCGGTGTCGCCAGGAACGCTCGTCGGAATATCGTCCTTCGCGACGGAAAAATCATAGCGGACACCACGGATCACGAAGCTGCCGCAACGGCCCTGCGAGCATCATCCGAACTGTGAGCCGCACCAACACACTGTACCGCCCCGCGCCACTGTACCGCCCCGCGCCACTGTACCGCACAACGCCACTGTACCGCCCCGCCCTCTCGACTCAAACTCGACGCCATGCTCGTCAGCCCACCTACTGCAATACAACGA
>VGZN01000565.1 GCA_016872635.1 Planctomycetota bacterium
TGCAAAGCTACACGAATCAGGACTGTAATCCAACGGCACGCGCGAATCGAAAAGATTTGTCTACGTACTTGCTGAGTTGCATGCCATGTACAACCAACCAAAGCCTAAGGCCAGCATGACAGCTCCGGAATACGCGACCACTTGGAGGGCAACACTAAGTTGATCGCCGGTCAAACCTATGACCACAAGAACTGGACCAAAGGATATCAATGCGGGCACAAAAGGTTTGAGTTTTTTCACTCGTTAGCTCCTTGAAGAGAATTTTAGCATGAATCGTGAGACGAAATAACCTATCGGTTATTGCATTGAAAAACTCGTTCCACAGCGAACTGCCTTGGTAAGCCCAAGCAAATGAGGGATGATAGCATCGCGTTTTGGATGATGAGCATTAGCCAATACAGCGTTGATTCCTCGAAAGAAATTGCTTTTGAGGTCGAGTTCATTAATATCTTGGACCGACCTTTTCCGGCTTTAAAAGCAACACACTTCCGATCCCTTTGGCCTCAAGCGTCTTTTGCCAGTCACCGAGTTCCATGCCTTTCGTGATTTCACCAGTGGATGAGTCCAACCAAAAATAACCGACCGTATCGTCAGGTTTGCCGACTCCGTTTTGCTCGGCGATAAGTCCAAATATTAGGTTTCCAGAGCAGCCGATTTTTTCTATACCTGGGCCAGCAACAACGCTGTTTCTTATGTCAACTAGATGCACAGCATTTGCACTCGCAAAGAAAACTTTGTAATCATTGGGTAGTACTTTAATCGTCTTCAGATCCGTGCCTGGTGGTACATACTCATCGAGTCGAACTGCCGACCGGCCCGAAAGTTGATCAGTGTGGCTCGGTTGAAATCCCTCAATATTCAGACCTCCATCCTTGGCGATGGTCATCGTAAATTTGGAGGCTATCGCTTTTTCGTCCGGATTGGCTTTCCGACCTAGTACGGGCGTCGATCTTGGCGTCCAAGTAAGCGTCCGAGACTCAGGAACCCATGTGCCGTTAAAGAAATACTTTTGATCAACACTCTTGCCATCGTTCGAAGTGGTAGCAAACAACAACCATTCCACTCCATTCGGATTAATAGTAGGAACCACTGTCATATTCCACGCATACTCCGGCTGCTTAGTTGGCCATTTGAGAGTGATTTGCCACATCGGTTGGCTTCCAAGCGAAATAGATTCCTTGGTGAAGCCACCTTGAACTTGCATGACGCCTTCGAAGTTGATTTGTTGGACGCCTTTTCGTTGTTCACCTGAGAATCCCCAACGCCCAACCGTCTTATTTAGTCCTTCGATTGCCTGTAGCGACTCGGTTGGATAACTCTCTGGAACATCGTCCCCCGTGAGTGCTTTCCACGTCAGTGGTTCCTCGTTCGAAATCGGTTCAGCGGTTCCTTGCGATACTGCGGTCGTGGGTTGGGGTATTGGTTCCTGAGCGAGAAATCCAAATGCGCCGCACAACCATAAAATGAAAAATAGATCCACGGATAGAACTCCGACGATGAGGGGAAGGGTAAAAGCTGATTTCGGCCGAGAAAGCTCAAGTGCGGCTTTAGGGAGCGCTATCGCTGTAGGTTGTTGTACGTGACTAAGACAGGATTCAAGCAGAGCATGGACTTGTTTAGCCGAGGCGAACCGGGACGCCTTGTCTTTTGCCATGAGCTTACCGACAATTCCACACACCCATTGAGGTATTTCCGGGTTCAATTCGCGGATTGACATTGGTTCCTCATCGATGATCTTTCTCATCACGCTATGCGAGGATTCCGCTCGAAATGGTACGCGGCCAGTGCAAAGCGTATAGAGAACACTCCCTAAGCTGAAAAGATCGCTCGCCTGATCGAGGGATTCACCGCGTGCCTGTTCGGGTGACATGTATTGAGGAGTGCCAGCGATCGCCCCCTGTTGGGTGATTGAACTGTCGTCAACACCACGCGCCAAACCAAAGTCAGTCAATGTTACTCGCTCGACACCTTCGCCGAGCATTATGTTCTCCGGTTTGATGTCACGATGCACGAGTCCCTGGTCATGGGCGGCCATTAAGCCAGCGGCAACTTGGGATCCAATTCGGAGGATCTCACTCGTGTTCAACGCGCCTTCTCGATCAATCCGCTTTTGAAGCGATCCACCCCGTATGTAAGCCATTACCAAGTATGGAATAGCCCCTCCACTGGACACCGCATAGATCGGAATCACGTTTGCATGTAGAACGGCAGCAGCTGCTTTTGCTTCTCGTTCGAATCGTTTGCGCGCGTTCGGATGACTGGCAAGGTGTGGTGCCATTACTTTCAACGCCACGATTCGATCGAGCGAAGGATCGATAGCTTTAAGTACTACCCCCATCGCACCAGCGCCGACGACACCTGTGATTTCATATCCGTCTATTCGTCCGAGACGATGCGGGTCTTCTGAAGGGATAAGCGATGCCAATACGCTCTGGATTGATTCTGAGATGCTGAATGGTGGAAAGTCGATTGTGGCAGCGGAGAATTCGTTGGAGCTGGCTTTATCGAATTCCGTTTCCTTGAGCAGGTGTGCCGCTTGTCTCCAGCATTCGCAATCTGCCGCCTGTTGCTCCAAATAGTCTCTGCACTCACTGCATCGTTCCAAGTGAGAAATAAAATTTGTATCGGTAATGTGGATTTCGTCCGAGCTGAGGAATTCTTCAATGCGACGGCGGTCGCAACCACGGGAACCCAGTTTCATCGGCCGCTCTCCTCTAAATATAAAATCTGTTCGCGAAGTCGTCGCATAACTCGACTCCTTGCTGCGTAGATCGAACCAACTGACTTGCCTACGGTCTTTGCAACGTCTTCGCAAGCGTGTCCCGAAACCACGGTGAGCTCGAATGCTTGCCATGTATCTGGATCGACAGCTTTCTTTACGACGGCCGCTGCGCGGAGATAATGCTCTCTTTCTGTTTCAGTTGCTAACTCTCGCTCAAAAAGACTCTCGGCCTCCGCTTGCCCAGCGAACAAATCAGAGATCTCTGATCCACCCACGGCAACATCTTTGGGCCGACGGGAGAGAGCAGTAAGAATCGTATTTCTCGCAATTTTTCGTAGCCAGTGGCGGAACTTCGTTTCGGGGACCATTTTTTCCCATCCATCAATAGCGTTGGCCACTCGAATTAAGACATTCTGCACAAGGTCTTGCGCATCCGCGTCCTGCATTCCCCGGCGTCGTGCCATTCGGTAAACAACAGGGCGATAAATGAGTACGAATTGATCCCAAGCATCCAGATCTTCTTTGGATTTTATCTTCGCAATCAGGCTGAATCGAGTTTGTGGGAATTCGGACATCACTATCTCCTTGTGAGTCTAAACTCAGGCTGTCGGCATGATCTGACACAAAAGCTGGCAGAATTTTCGAATTTGCAGCACAGTTTGGAAGGAGTTGCTTTACGGTTTTGTTTTACTTCCAAACAATTATGGATGCTGTTGATAACCCTGTCGAAGCCCTCCACAGGAGCAGATTGACGGATAGAGCGGCGAGGCAATACATCCAACTTGAACTTTCCCGAGAGCTTCAATCGCTTGTCGGGACGAGGCTGGCGTCTTAGCCAAATTTTGTTCCGCGTTCTGTTCAGACGAGGCTCTTTTGGCCACTGAGAGATGAG
>VGZN01000566.1 GCA_016872635.1 Planctomycetota bacterium
CCACTTCCACCGCGCAGGCTTGTACCGCCAATCACGCACGCCGCAATTGCTGCCAATTCCAAACCCGCTCCAGAATTAGGATCGGCGGTCGAAAGTCTAGATGTTTGGATCAACGCGGCAACACCACAGAGAACTCCGCACAATGAATAGATCGATAGCAAGGTCGGGAGTGTCCTAATGCCTGACATGCGTACCGTTTCGGCATTAGTACCGATGGCAACCGTCATTCGACCTAAAACCGTCCGATGGAGCATCCACTGCCCCGCGAGTACCACGAAGACCGAAAAGAGGAATGCAGGTGATACCGCAAGATTTGAGATCGGCTCGGTCGCCCACTCGATGCTGCTACCAACATACTTCGTCTCGGAATTGGTGAGCAAATACGCACCGCCTCGAGCGATCTCCAGCATTCCTAACGTCACGATAAACGCGGGAATTCGGTATTGAGCACTGACGAACCCATTGAGTAATCCGCAAGTGCCTCCACAAAGTACTGCTGCTCCCCCTGCTCCCCAAATAGGCCAATGCCACTCGGTGAGCAGAATTGCAAAAACAGACGACGCTAATGCCAGAACAGACCCGACCGACAAGTCGATACCACCGACGATAAGCACAAATGTCATTCCGACCGCGACGATCGTCAAATCGGGAATCGAGTTGGCGATGGTAGTGAAGGTGGCGGTGCTAAAAAATGTCTTTGATCGGAAGGAAAAAACGGCGACAAGCACAACGAGGGCGAGCATCATCCCTCCGTATTGGACTAACAATTGCCTCCATGCCCGGATCTTGCTCACAGGTTGTTGATGAATCGTGTTTGAGTTCACTGCAAGACCTCTTCAATCCCGTGACGCTGGTACCCTTCGAACATGGCGGCTACGATTGCTTCGCGATGGAATCTCGGACCATCAAACCGTTTTACCCACCGACCGTTAGACATAACACCGATCCGATGCGATACCTTGAGCAATTCCTCAAGGTCGCTGCTGACGACTACCAAGCCTTTTCCACGCTGGCATAGCTCTCTCATTACCTGATACACCATCTCCCGAGCAGCGGCATCAATGCCGCGAGTTGGCTCATCGAATAAAAACACCTTTCCATCGCGATGGAGCCATTTTGCGAGCACCACCTTTTGCTGATTCCCACCACTCAATGCATGGCAAGCTTGTTGAGTGTCTTCGCAGCGTATTCCGAGCGAGCGACGGAAACCTTCAGCCTCGCTGCTGGCTCTTCGACTCCAAAACGGTCTTAGCAGGTCGCTAAGGTTACCTCGAAACTTGGACCACGCGATATTGGATGCAATCGATTGAGATAGCCAAAGCCCATCGGACTTTCGGTCCTCGCTGATCATAACGATCCCTCGCTCGACGGCTTGTGCGGGGGTTCGAGGAAGTGGCAGTCGGCCATGCCGAGATATGGAGTTTGCGGCCCCCTCCCCGTATCGAATCTCCATTTCGCCTTGATCGGCGACGTCAGCACCGAAAATTAATCGAAGCAATTCCGTCCGCCCCGAACCTACCAAACCGGCGATACCGAGGATTTCGCCGGCTGAAACTTCTAAGGTTACATTCTGAACGCGTGGTCGACGGCTTACACGATGGACGACCAACATTGGAGCCGCATTAACGACGGGATTCGGGTCGAGTCGCTCAGCATCGTTCGGTGGTTTTGAATCAGAGTCTCCGACAAAGGAGCCTGTTCCTTTCGGGCGTTCCGCGCCGTAGGTCATGAGCGATACCATCTCTGATTGGCTCAATTGGTTTTTGGTCCAGGTTCCGACATGCTTACCATCTCGCAGAATCGAGATCCGATCGGCAATCTGCTCAACTTCATCCAAGCGATGGCTGATATAAAGAATGGAGAGCCCCCTCGCTTTTGCTCCCTGAAGATGCTGCATCAAAAGTTCCGTTTCCGATAACGAAAGTGCGGCGGTCGGTTCATCCAAAATGATGACGCAGCAGTCGCGACTTAAGTTGGCTGCGATTTCTAGCATTTGGCGTTCACCGATTCCGAGTTCGGAAACGCACACACCGGGATCGATTGCGCGCAAGCCAAAATTACGAAGGAGTTGTCGCGCGAGCGTCAGAAGACTCTGTCTCTTAAGAACTCCCCATCGATTGGGCAAATGCGACAGAAAAAGATTTTCCGCCACACTGAGAGTTGGCACCAAGTTCAACTCTTGCTGAACGATCTGGACTCCCAGTCGCTCAGCCTCTTTTTTGTCGCGAGGTGAGTAATTGCAGCCGTCGAGCGACAGGCTGCCACGGCTTGGACGAACCAGCCCCGCAATCATTTTGCAAAGGGTACTTTTACCCGCCCCGTTAGCGCCGAGCAACGCGTGGATTTCCCCCTGCTGAAACTCGAGCGAAACGGAATCCACTGCTCGCGTCGCGTAATCCTTGGTCAGCTCATGGGTCTTCAGCACGTTTTACGAGTACCTCCATGCCTGGTGCGAAAAAGGTTTGGGGCTGCGTTTCCACTTGGTGTCCATCGCGAACCACCCCTTCGCCAAAAGATGAATCCAGGGAATGACGGGCGGGTGTAAGATTAAGGTCTGCTGGCCAATTGATTGGTGGTAATTAGATCGACGGGCGTTTCGCGATCCGGAACATCACCGTTGGGGTGTTGCAGCAGTTGCATAGCAACTTCGATGCCGAATACTGCCAATTGGTCTCCATGCTGATCGGCCGTCGCCAGTATCTTTCCCTCGCGGATCGCTTGTTGTACTGCACTTATGTTATCGAATCCGACGACCTGAACTTGTTCCGTTTTATTCGCAGCCTTGATGGCCGCCATGGCTCCGAGGGCCATCGAATCGTTGGCTGCGAGGATGGCCTTCAGATTGGGGTGTTCGTTCAGCATCGATGCGGCAATGGTATTGGCTTGATTCACTTCCCACTGCGCGCTTTGACTATCGACGATCTCAATCTTTGCCTCCTTCATGGCTTGCTCAAATCCCAAACGACGTTGGGATGCGTTAAAACTGGTGCGGATGCCCTCGAGTACTCCGACTTGGTCGCCCGCCTGCAGTTTGGAGGCAAGGAATTCACCAACGGCTTTAGCGCCGGTCAAATTGTTTGGACCGACAAAAGGGATGGAAACCTTCTCTTGCTTCAAAACGTCCTCATCCAATTTATTGTCGATATTTACGATGACGACACCGGCTTTTTTAGCTCGTCGCAAGGCGGGTATGAGCGCTTTCGAATCGGCCGGCGCGATGACAATGGCCTTCGCCCCAGCAGCAACCATTTCATCGACGAGTGCGGACTGCCGAGCCAAATCGCGTTCGTCTTTGATTCCATTGACTACCAATTCATACTTGGTTGCATTTTCAGCCTGGTGCTTCTTGGCCCCCTCCGCCATGGTTGAGAAAAACTCATTGGCGAGCGACTTCATCACGAGCGCAACCTTGGGTATGTCAGTCGTCGGCTTCGAAGCGTTGCTCGAGGTTTCGCCCGTTGCATTGGCAGTTCCTGCGTTAGGTGCATTGGGCGTTGCGTTTTCCTTTGGATTATCGCAACCAAGGATCGGGAGCAGGGCACCGAAGATTAGCGCATGGAGGCCCCATCGACGCAAGGGATGCGTTCGCTCGGTAAAGTTGCGATAGATTGA
>VGZN01000567.1 GCA_016872635.1 Planctomycetota bacterium
CCAGGGCGACGACGAACGCTGATCCCTGGCTGAAGCTGGTGAGGAACAATTTTCCCCCGCCCAAAGTTGGCGACGACCCACTTCCCCAATTGGCCACGGTTGGGTATGCGCCGAGTTCTACCTTCCACACCTCGATGCCTGTGTGATCGAATGCCGCGATTGTCCCTGTTGCCCCAAAGTAGGCATACACCCGTTCGGAGTCGGCACATGGAGTCTCTGTGGCGTAGCTGTTGCAAGCGTGGACCGGATACTTCGGCTTGCCTTTCGTTACCGAACTCGCCCAGAGGGTCTTGCCGGTCGTGCGGTCCAAAGCGACGACCTGCCAGTCGATTTCCGTGTTCGGTAACTTCTCCCGACCGGTTTCGATGACCCCCGGACCGAAACCCTTTGGCTTGCTGAGACTGTCGGAGACCGCTGCGGTGACAAACAGTTTGTCTTGGACAACCACAGGTTGAGACAATCCGGTACCGGGCAGTTTCACCTTCCAAGCGAGGTTCTTGTCCGCCGACCACTCGGTCGGTAAAGCCTCCCCCGATGCAGCTCCGGACCCGCTCGGGCCCCGAAACTGAGGCCAGTCTTCTGCCATCACGAAAGTAGAGAAATAGAGTGCAAGTCCCATCGTCGAAGCGAGGATCAATCGAATCATAAGACATCCAGTGAGCAGGGAGGATAAGTTGATTGAGATCGGAATCCGGAATAGGACTTGGCTTCACAGAAACTGGCCCCACCACCGATCCAAAGGGATGCAGCGATAAACCATTTACATATCGATTGGAACATGATGTATTTGCTTTGAATTGCCTAAATGACGTCTGCTATTAGCCACCGGTTCGTTCGAACGATGATGGAATTGTAGCAAGTCCAACATCGCATTCACGTTCCCACCAGCTGGTAAGTCCCAGTCTTGCTCGGACCAATGAACTCGATGCGGCCGGCCAAGCGAAGGAAACAAGGACATGCATTGCGTCTTTGACTTTCTTCTATCGGAGGTGTCTCTCGCAGAGCCGCTGGGACGCAGAGTCGGAGCAAACCCCCAAACGGACGGCTACTAGGGATCGAGCCTGCTTTTTTCTCCGCGTCTTTGCGTCTCCGCGAGAGCCTTGGCTGCTACCGCTGCTGCTCGTAGGCTGAGGATGGTTCAACGGACTAGAAGTCCGCTGTACGAATGGCATTCACGCACCCTCCGTAGCGCGCTGGTGTCCCGGCTTCAGCCGGTTTTTCCCGCAAAAAAGAGTCGCCTAAAGGCTATACACCAGCGTGCGTACCGCAACACGAACCACGGTTTCGGCTGGGCCAGAAATGCGAAAAACCCGAACAGCCAGGAGAGTGGAAAGTAGCCCAAGAGAGTTGAACGTAGAAAGTAGAGCGGTCCTACGGACAGGATTCGAACTTTCTCATGTTTTTTCAATGTTTTTAGATGGTTCGTAAGGCCGTTGCCGTGGAATCGCAATGATCAGGGCGGAGCGTCGATCGTTTCCTCCGTCGATAGAGAATGACGGAAGCTCCTTGACTTCGGGAAGCTTAAAAGCAATTATGTACTTACATTGGTCGACCATTGCATTCGATTCTTGGAGGGGCAGGCGATGATCAAGAATTTGGTGAAACACGGGAACAGTTGGGCAGTTGTCATCGATCGTCCCATTCTGGATTTGCTCAAGATCGCTCCGGAATCCCAAGTGGAACTGACTACGGACGGCCAGTCCATCAGGATCGCGCCCGTCAACTCCGACGACAAGAAAACCAAGGTTCGCGCTGCACGAGCCAAGGTGAATTCAAAACACTCCAAGGCGTTCAAGAAGCTCGCGGAGTAATATCCCGTGTTGTTCCTAACCCTCGATGACATTATCGAATCTCATCAAAATCAAATCGATACTTACGGCGGCAGTCACGGTATCCGAGATATCGGTCTGCTTGAATCTGCCATCGCTCAACCCGAGGCAAGCTTCGGCGGTCAGTACCTGCACGCAGACATTTTTGAAATGGCTGCCGCTTACATTTACCAGTTAGTGATGAATCATCCGTTCGTCGATGGGAACAAACGTGTAGGTTTAGAAACAGCGTTGATATTTTTAGAAATCAACAACGAGAACTTTAAAGCCAGCGATGAAGAACTTGTTGATCTTGTACTGAAGACCACCGCGGGCCAGGTCGGGAAACGGGAAATCGCAGACTTCTTCCGATCCCATTGCACGAGATGAAAATGCACTCTTTTCGCCATACCCTCGACGAGGCCTTCGACATCTTCGGCGACAAGAGCGAATATGTGGTCGCCGCTTCACAGTATCGGGCCGCAGCCAACACAGCGATGGGTTGGAAGAATTCGAACCTACGAACTGAATTGAGAATTGAGAATTGAAATCCATGCGGTTGGGCGTGTTCTTAGTAATTCTCCATTCTCAATTTTCCATTCTCAATTCCTAGGTTACCGAGGATGATTTCGCCAAAGCGGCGGGAGTGGCAAAGGTGATGGTAGAGTGATAGGTGGTGTGGGGAGGGTGCCCGGAAACGGGCAGATTTACCCGATTTAGGCCTCTTTGATTGTTGGTTTGACGTTCTTGGTATCAAGGTAAATCGCGATTGGCCACATACAATCTGACCGCTCAGTTCCAATCGCACGACCGCAAGTACAGACTCGGTTTGGCCCGCCTGTTCCACTTGGCCCGCAGCATCCAATCCAACGTTCAGGATCAGGATGTTTACCCACGCCGACAAGTGCCTCGGGATGAACCGCGTAGCATCCCATGAAATCGATTTGTCTTCCGTCGAAAGGCGTTGGCAGGTGCCCCTGAGCAACAAGCCAATATGCGTCGTCTGGCACCAATGGTCCAGTGTAATCGTGGGCATGCGTGTCAAGAAAGCGTTGTCGACGCAGATTTTTTGTTAGCGTGGCACCACATGCACGACAAGCGAATGTAGTTTCGTCCGGTGCTTCCGGAGGCACGTACCACGATGATTTCAATTTACGACCGTGTTTCATGCTTATTCGCCCTTGCATGGCCTATCCGACGATCGGGTCAAGTGTCATAGTCGCCATCCCACGGTGGGTAGAACGCCATATAGTCTCCTGGCTCCGCTATCACATTCCATTCATCATCTTCTTCTTCGGGAGCCTGGGTGACGAGCCCGAAGTTGACACCATTCCATTCATGCACAAATGGAGATACCTTTATGTTGCCGAATTTTGTGTCGCCAAGTTCTTCGAGCATTTCCTTTTGTAACGTCGCAACCCTGTCGTTATCCATCAACGCATTGTCCGGCAGCACGTCGGAATCACGTGAACCAAGGTCGTGAATTTTTGCGTCAAGGAAAGCACCATCTTTGTCGAACAGGTATCGCGCGACGAAATCATGGCCGCCAGGAACGAATGGTTGTGTGATGAAAAATTGTCGGCCATCCTTTGTCTTGCCGACCAGGCTCGGGTAGTAATCGTCGTGATTGATGCGAATTCGTTTTGGCGGTTTGCTCATGTTGCGTTCTGTTGTCCGCAGTTGGTTCGGTCGGATAACGACCGCATTGACCGAGTGCGAGGAGAAAAAGTCACCATGTCAGAGCGCGCCGATCGAGCACTTCGGTCCAATGCTTTGTTCGTGCGTTTTCTCGTACTCGTAC
>VGZN01000568.1 GCA_016872635.1 Planctomycetota bacterium
TGGTAATGACGCAGGCGACCTGTAGTGCCCGCGCTCCGTCGGTGCCTGAGACTCGCGGTGTGCGTCCCGTGCGAACCGCTTCCAAGAAATCCGAATGCTCTTGCTCGATCGCATTGCAACTTTCAGGACAGACTGTTTGTTGGGTTAGCCATCTCGAAAAAAGCTCGTCCTTTACCTTGAGCCGCTCTTCGATGGGCAGATTGTCTGCTTGAAGGTGTCCGTTGGCGACTTCTTCCGCTGCGTGGGTACAAGTGTAGGACCCTTTCGAAAAATCGAGAGAGTACCAATCATCATCGCAGTGGATCTCCATGGTTCGACTTGCCGATGGAGCGACTCGCGAGGCTCTCAGGTGGGCGGTGGTTCCATTTCGGAATACCAGATCCGCGACCGCAAAATCCTCATGGGCTCCTAATACGCAGCGCCCATGTGCACGGATCGATTGCAGTGGACTAGAAACCAAGCTGAGGATCAAATCAAGATCGTGGATCATCAAATCGAGAACGATTCCGATATCGGTGCTGCGACCTGTGTAGACTCCTTCGCGGCATGATTCGATGTGGCGGACGGTAGATGGGGCTAGGTGTCGACCGACATCGACCCAAATTGGGTTAAATCGCTCCACGTGTCCCACTTGGACCGTGCAATCATGAATTTGCCCCAATCGGTTTAGTTCCGTTGCTTCTTCAACGGTGGTCGTGATTGGTTTCTCGATGAAAACGTGGATGCCGTTCTGCAAGCACCATTGTGCAACAGGAAAGTGCGACGTCGTCGGAGTGGCGATGAGTACCGCGTCGACGCAGAGGAGCAGTGACTTGTAGTCTTCGAACACAGGAAGTGAAAGATTTTCGGTGATCCAATCTCGTGATGGAGCATATGGATCGCATACGGCCACGACGCGGATATCCGTGCGTTTGGACAAGAGCTTTGCATGAATCCGTCCCAGATGGCCGCCTCCGACGACGGCAGTCCGTACGGGGCCACGAATCTCTCGTAATCTTTTGGTGTCCTGGTCGAGATCCGAAGTGGTACTGAAGGGATCCATCGTTTTAGTTGCCTCGACGCTTCGATTCGTGCATGGGTCTGGGACCCTTGACCGTTCTATGATGTCCAGTAGCCGACTAAAGTAGCCCAATCAAGCTGCAGCGGCACGGCGATCGCGACCGCGACCATGTCGACCTTCCTGTGAGTTTTCAATAAACGCAAACAACGTTTCGAGTTCCTGGATCAAGATTCCGTCCCCCTGAAGGATTTCTCGAGCGTGCTTCATACCAACCTTGGATCGGTACAGAAGTTTATGCGCTTCTCCGATGGCTCGGATCGCTGATGTCGAGAAGTTTTTCCGTTTGAGAGCGACCACGTTCACGCATCGCGGACGAGCTGGGAAGCCTTCAGCGAGCATGAATGGTGGGACGTCTTGAAGGACTCGCGATAGTCCACTGACAAAGCTATAGCATCCGATTGAGGCAAAGTGGTGGACTGCGACACCACCGCTCAATGTGGCGTCATGTTCAACCTTGACATGTCCTCCAAGCATCACGTTGTTGGCGGTGATGACACGGTCTTCGACATAGCAATCGTGAGCGATATGGCTGTTCGCCATGAAGTAACAGTTGCTTCCGACCGAGGTAATACCTTCGTCTTTCTCGGTGCCGCGATTGACTGTGACGCACTCGCGGAACACGTTGGAATCACCGATGATGACTTGGGTCGGTGATCCTTGGTAAGACAAATCCTGTGGGTCTCCACCGATTACGCAACCAGGGAAAAAGCGATTGTCCCGCCCGATGGTTGTGTAGCCTGTCAAGGTGACACCGTTTTCAAGCCGAGTACCACGGCCGATCTTCACGTTCGGTCCAATCACGCAATGATGCCCGATCCGAACGTCGTCGTCGAGTTCGGCTCGAGGATCTACCACGGCGGTATGTGCAATGATGGTCGGCATGTGTTGAATCCACTTTCTAACGTGAAGTCAAATGAAGTTTAGTCTCTCTATGCGACGTGGCTTAGTTGATGCCGGTCCGCTCGATGCAGGTTCAGCAGTTGCTCTGCCATCCGTCCATTCAAGTTATGTCCGCTGCGACGAGCGACAATCGTCCCTCGTACGCGAGCACCACACAACGCCAAGTCGCCAATCAAATCCAGTAGTTTGTGTCTTGAACACTCGTCCGGGAACCGGAGTGTGTTATCGATAGGGCCATCGTTACCAAAAACGATCAAGTCCCGATAGGTCACATGTTGTGCTACGCCCATTCGCTGCAGTTCCTTGGCATCGTGCTCGGATAAAAAAGTTCGAGCGGGTGCTATGTTTGCCAGGAACTCAGATGGGGTAAGCATATAGGAGGAAGTCGAAGCTGGAATAACGCTCTTCGGGCCGAAATCCAGATGGTATCGCAGCTCGAGTCCCGTTGCTCTAGATCCAACTGCCGGGATAGCTTCCACGCAGGAGCGATCGTCTCCCACTCGGAATGTCGACTCGATGTGAACTTCGTTGGCGCGGATCGCTTGCGTCCGCGTGCCTGCTTGTTCGATCGCGATCGCCATCTCCATGGCGCTCCCATCCATCGCTGGCATCTCGCAGGTATCACACTCGACCGTGCAATTGTCGATACCCATGCCGTAGAGGGCCGCCATCACGTGCTCGATCATCTCAACCGTTGTCCCCTGATAAACCAACTTGGTTCTCAAGTTAGTTTCAACTCGGTACTTGGCGAGCGCGGGCACTACGGGACGCCCCGGTAAATCGACCCGTCGGAACACAATCCCAGCTCCCGCATCGGCCGGCAGAAAGGAAAGTGTTATAGGCTGTCCAGACCAATAGCCCCTACCGCTTACACGAGCGATGTGCGCAATCGTTTTTTGGAGTGGGGCTGATGTCATCGTAAACGCCGAAATCCGTTTCAGGTCGTTAAGAAAATCTCACAAGAACCGCAATTACTTGCGGAGTGTTCCTGCAGGTCCATTTGCGTTAGGAGCCAGCGAAGGAGCGTTCGCCGTCTGTGGAACTTTCCCATTCGAGGTCGGTGCGGCAGCAGGGATGTCTCGCTTGAGCATTGCGATGATCGTATCCGTTAGATCGTAGTTGGGATTGAAGTAAATCACTTCGCGATCCGCGCCGATCATGACGGTTTGAGGATTCTTAGGATTCATCTGGGACGCTTGTCGGCGACTATAGCGAACTACCATGTCGTACTTATAGTACTGGGCAGCGCCCGCAACGCGTTCTACGATCTGGTTGTAAGTGTCGAGCATCAGCTTTGCTCGCTTCTCGGTAAGCTCTTTCTCCTTGTTGACTGCTTCGAGACGCATCTTGCTGTCCCGTTGAACCAGAGACTCTTGCTTTTGCTTATACTCTGGGCTGTCCGCGGAGAGGGTTGAGGTGAGTTGCTCGTATTCTTGTTGAACTGCCTTCTTGCGGGCTTCGAACTCCTCCATGGTCTTTTGGTACTCAGCCTTCAACGCTTCGGCTTGAGCGGTGAAAGTTGGGTGGTTATCCAAAATGAAGTCCATGTCGACGACTGCGGTCGATGTGGGCTGGTGTTGCAACGCCTGAGCGGGCGCACCATTTTGAGCGGATGCTACCGAGCAGAAGGTTACCGTGCAGAAAGCCA
>VGZN01000569.1 GCA_016872635.1 Planctomycetota bacterium
AGAGGTTGTCGGTGATCGAGTCTTGCAAGTCCCTGAAGCGGCTTACGTCGAGCAGGTTTACCCCGAAGCGAACTTTAACGCATTGGGGATCGAGTAATGGCGAGGCGCGTTCGACCCGGCGAGAAGCTGAAAATCACGGCAGTCGAGTACAACCGTCTGCTGGCTGCCGCCGATGCCATCGCTCGTGATCGACTCTCGGGTGGCGGAGGAAATCGCACCCACGTTCGCGACGCTGCCACCGTTCGCGTTCACTATCAAAGTGCGACCACTGTGCCCATCGGTGGAATCGTCGGTTTCAACGCCCCACTAGGCGATCCTGACGTCGACAATACAGCACTCGCTCGCTTTGTGCGTGACGCAACTATCCAGTCGGTGCGTCCAATCGCCGACGAACACACAAGTCGATTCGGTGTGGCCATCGAGCCGCTCGCCGAGGACAAAGTCGGTCGCGTGGTATTCGCTGGCGTCGTCGCTGCCCGTGTGAATATTCAGGAGACCTGGCATCAATACGCTGATGTCGCCAACTCAGGAGGAACGACACTCCAGTCGAAGCCCAACGGCTCGGCTCAAATCCTATGGCGGCGCGATACGGATCAAACGGGCGTCCAGTGGGCTGTTGTTCGAGTCGGAAAACCAGCCGATCCAGCGTTCCTTGTGAAGGTTCCCAGCGGTGGTATCCCAGGTCGATTCGGCTTAGCGACTGGTTCCGCCAGTTGCGATCTCTTTCAGCTAGACGATTCCGGGACCATTGAGCCAGTTCGAAAGCCGAATGGTCAAGGCGTTCGCATCATTGCTCGAAACCCGAGCGCCCAGCGGATTCGAGGTCCGGTTTCCAACTACGAAGGTGATCAGTATCTCAGCGTCACGTACGATGGCAATCGTTCCTGGATCATCGACCCGCCCAAGCAAACGTTGCTCTGCAAACCTGTCTCGCGTCTCAAGGCCAAGAGCTGGGGGATGGCTCGCGAACTGCGATATGCCAACGGAGTCTGGGCACCGATTGGCGTCAAGGTCGCGGTCTACAACGTTTGTGACTATGCACTTCTGACAAGCCAGCAGATCGTCTGCCATTTCCACGAGGATACTAGCGCTTACCTAACCATCGGATGCCGATGCTGTGAGGGAAGCAGTAGTTCCAGTTCCAGCAGCGGTTCGTCATCTTCATCATCGTCGTCTTCAAGCAGCTCAAGCAGTAGCTCTAGCTCGAGTTCGAGCAGTAGCATTTCGAGTTCATCGTCGAGTTCCTCGTCAACCAGTAGTTCGAGTCAGTCGTCAATCTCCTCTTCTGGCTCCAGCAGTTCGTCTAGCTTGTCTAGCTCTTCCTCGCCCTCGTCAAGCAGTATGAGCTTGGGCTCAAGCAGCAGCTCTTCGAGTCTATCCTCCTCAAGCAGTTCAAGCATTTCGTCCAGCTCATCAAGTTCTTCGAGTTCGCTTATCTCTTCAAGCAGTAGCTCATCGATGAGTTCGTCGTCGAGCGATCAGTCGAGTTCGAGCTCTGCTTCTTCATCATCAAGCTTAAGTTCCTCCAGCCTCTCGTCCTCGAGTTCCTCGGCATCAAGTTCGTCCGATTCAAGCTCCTCGGCTTCAAGCTCGAGCGATTCAAGCCATTCATCCAGTTCTGATTCATCCGCGTCCAGCGATTCATCAAGTGATTCAAGCGAATCGACTTCGCTGAGCGAGCCTTCGTACTCGAGCAGTTACTCGTCGAGCGGATCAAGCTCCGCGTCAAGTGATTCAAGCCAATCGAGCGGTTCCAGCGGATCAAGCTCCAGTGAGTCTGACTCAAGCCAATCAGATTCGAGCGAATCGGATTCCAGTCAGTCTGAATCGAGCGAATCGAATTCGTCGCGCGGAAGCGATTCGTACTCAAGCGATGCCAGCTACAGTCATTCGTACAGCGCCAGTTACTCAGCCTCATCCAGTGGCAGTGACTCCAGCCAGAGCGATTCGAGTGGTAGCCACAGTAGTCAATCCGACAGTTCGGAGAGTGAATCAACCAGCTCGGAAAGCGACAGCCAATCGGAGAGTCAATCGGATTCGCAAGATCCAAGCAGCGATAGTTACTCGGTACCCAGCTATTCGTGGCCAAGCTACTCCAGTGGTAGCGGTTCCGCTTCGGCGAGTGATTCCAGTGAGAGCGAAAGTCAAAGCGACTCGGAGAGCCAGTCCGAAAGCGAATCGGACAGTCAATCGCGTTCCGAAAGCGAACCATCAAGCGGTGATAGTTCGGAAAGTCGATCGAGTAGTGATCGACCAAGTTACAGCGAAAGCTACAGCATGCCATGGTCAACCAGTCATTCGGCCAGTGGTTCCGCTAGTTATTCGCAGAGCGGCTCTGGCAGCGGATCGACAAGCGGATCTGAAAGTGATTCCTCGCCATCAACCAGCGATTCGAGAGATCCATCTACCAGTGACTCAAATGATCCGTCAACAAGTGATCCCCCAGATCCATCCACTAGCGATTCTCATGACCCTTCGACCAGCGAATCGGATCGCCCGAGTGTAAGTCACTCCGACAGCGAACCGCCAAGCGAACCTCCTACATCCGACAGCAGCACGAGCGAACCATGCAATTCAACTTGGATTTGGTCGTGCGGCTGGCAGCTACTTGAAAGCGATTGTCCTGAAGTTGGCGAACCACCAAATGGCTCTGGTGGCTTCGATGGGGAAGTTGTGGAGGTGGCAGCATGATCCATTGTCCCAACCTAACCAATGACAACCGATGCCAGGTCGCTAGTCACTTGGCCGAATGCTCCGTTCAGGCCTCGTCTAGCGGCTGCCGAGCCTGCAGCGAGTGTTCGAATCCGCAAGCGGTCAACCTTGTGACGATCGGAATGGCCATTGTTAACAAACGTCGACGAAACCAGAACGTCGACGAACTTAAAACACTGCTGAAGAGCTACCTGCCTAATCAGGAAGAACCAACGACCCTGCGAATCGCAGCTTACAAGCCGGGTCCAGGAAGTGAACTTCGCAAGATGCTCGCATGGTTCGCAAGACCAAGCGACACCTGCAAGTGTGAGACCCGCGCGGAGACCATGAATGATTGGGGCTTGGAAGGATGCCGTACGAATCTCGACACCATTATCGAATGGCTTTTGGAAGAAGCCCAACTCAGAGGATTACCCCATGGAAAGTTTACTAGAACCATCGCCAAGTCACTCGTGCTCACTGCCATCCGCAGGTTTGAACGTAAGTTCCCAGACGGTGCACCCGAGCCCAACGAAGACGATCCAGATACCGACGAAGAAGATCGTTGAACGATGCTTCCTGATGAATCTCGATCGTCGCGACGATCGTCTGCATGAATGGATGCAACAACTACCTCAGCCGTGGCCATTCCCAGATGTTGAGCGATTTGCTGCCATCGATGGTCGCAAGCTTTCGACGCCCGAGCAGTGGCGAGCAGGCAATGGTGCCTGGGGCTGCTACCGGTCGCACTTACTGATCCTGGAAAAGTGTCTGCTCGAAGGGATCGATTCGTATGTGGTCTTCGAAGATGACGCTGGGTTCGTTCCCGACTTCGTGGAACACCTCGAGGCATACGTGCGCGAACTTCCTGAAGACTGGGGACTAGCTTATCTCGGAGGCCAACACCTCTACGC
>VGZN01000570.1 GCA_016872635.1 Planctomycetota bacterium
TCCACGTCTTCAAAGAAGTTTTTCGCAGTGTGGGGATCGATGTTACCGAGGCTGAAGCTCGCGAGCCGATGGGACAAGCCAAGATTGACCATATTCGATCGATGCTCTCGATGCCACGCATCCAATCCCTGTGGCAGCAATCGTACGGCCGGCCATCGCGCGATGAAGATGTCGAAGATATCTACGCCACGTTTTTGCCGTTACAAAAACAAGTACTCGCGAATCATTCCAAAGTCATTCCTGGAGTGGTTGAAGCGATCCAAACACTGAGACGTCGCGGGACCAAGATCGGTTCTACAACGGGCTACACCAGAGAGTTGATGGATACCGTGGAACCACTGGCAATGGAGCAGGGCTACCAAGCGGATTGCGTGGTTTGCTCAGATGAAGTTGTCAGTGGGCGGCCCGCACCCTGGCAGAATTTTCGAGCCGCGGAATCGCTCGGTGTTTTTCCGATGAATCGCGTTGCCATCGTCGATGATTCCATCGCGGGGATCCAGGCGGGACGGAATGCGGGATGTTGGACCATCGCGGTCACCGTCACCGGAAATGCCGTGGGGCTACCGCCCGACCAATTCGAGCGACTGGATCCGCAAGCTAGAAACGCAGCGATCCTATCCGCGACCAAGAAGTTTATCGACGCTGGTGCTCATGCGGTGATCGAATCCGTTGCCGATTTGCCGGCGCTGCTTCTGGATCGCTAATCCATCCAATTGCTGAAGGCACCTTCGCAAAACCCCTTCATGGAATACTACTACGATTCTTCATGGAAACTACTCGAGACTGGTTTACACTTTGAGCCCAGGCATGTCTTCCCACTGTTTTGCGATCAGGTTTGGTTTTCAGATTACGGTTGCCGAGGAACGAGTCTCAAAATGTTGCAGTGCTACAGGATCCCATTAATTACCATGCATCATCCAATCGTCGGTCGAATCATTCAGCTGTTTCAGGATAGAGGTAACGGACGCTATGGAAGTGAAGCCGTGTCGCAAATGGAACACGCAATTCAATGCGCTTTACTGGCTGTGCGGGCAGGTGCCGAATCGCCGCTGGTTGTGGCGGCCCTACTTCATGACATAGGACATATTATCGATGATCATGAGTTGCCAGAATCCGACGAACAAAACTTGGATGACCTTCATGAACAGAGGGCCTATGGGTGGCTCCGAGAAAACTTTGGTCGCGCTGTCGCTGACCCCGTCCGTCTGCATGTTGTTGCGAAACGATATTTGTGCACGACCGAGCCGGACTACGTGAACTCGCTCTCGCCGACCTCGCTGAAAAGCTATCACGATCAAGGTGGATTGATGAGCCAATCGGAGATCGATGACTTCCGAGATGAGCCCTTCGCGTTTGAAGCGGTTCAATTGAGGCGGTGGGATGATCTGGCCAAAGATCCGAATCTGGAAATACCCGCTATTAAAGAGTTCATACCATTGTTGGAGCAATTGATCCTGTCCCCAAGTTAGTGAGATGAGTGCCGGGATTTGAATTTCTGATCCATAACCATTGATTCTCGATAGTGGGGTTGTGTTGTAAAAGATTGGAGTCAGGGCTTGTCAAACCAGACCGCAGGGCACATCAGGATTTCCAGTCCGCTGCTCCTAAATGCATGGGCTGTTACAGCAGCCTTTGGAACGTACTTTTGCATGTACATGTATCGCAAGCCTTTCACGGCAGCTGCGTACTCGAGCGACGGATGGGAAAACTGGGATCAAAAGGCGATTTTGGTTGCCTCTCAAGTCGTTGGGTACATGCTCTCCAAAATCGTCGGGATTCGAATTGTTTCCGAGGTTTCGCGTCCGCGGCGTGCTGCCCTTTTGATGTGCTTGATCCTGGTGTCCCACGTTGCTCTGCTTTTGTTCGCTGTTGTCCCTTCACCGTGGCATGTGCTGTGTATTTTTTTGAACGGTTTGCCACTTGGGATCGTTTTCGGATTGGTGCTCGGATTCCTCGAGGGGCGGCGGATGACGGAAGCGTTGACCGCAGGTTTATGCGCGAGTTTCATTCTCGCGGGCGGGGTTTCCAAAACCGTGGGCCAGCGGGTTCTGCAATATACGCAGTCGCAATGGAATTGGTCTTTGGGGGAATCCGAACGCTGGATGCCGTTTCTAGCCGGCCTGATTTTTCTCTTGCCTATCGCGATCTTTATTTGGATGCTCCAACAAATCCCTCCTCCGGACGCACTGGATGAGGCGGCTCGGAGCAAACGCGAGCCGATGCGGCGCGAAGACCGATTGCGAGTGATCAAAACGTACTCGACAGGTTTGGGCTCGATCGCCGTGGTCTACCTTCTGGTCACGGTCATGCGGAGCCTACGTGACGATTTCGCGCCTGAGATCCTTCATGGCTTGGGTGCAACGGTAAAGCCTGACGCTTATGCGAGTATCGATTTTTGGGTCGCTCTGATTGTGATGCTGGTCAACGGCGCCTCGGTATTGATCCAAGATAACCGAAAGGCCTTGATGGTCTCCTTAGGTGTTTGCGGAGCAGGTTTTCTGCTAACGTTGGCCGTGATCGGTGGGCGAAGCCTTGTTCCGGTGGAACCGCATTTGATGATGATTTTTATCGGAGCCGGTTTGTACCTCCCGTACGTTGCGGTTCACACCACGATCTTCGAACGATTGATCGCATGGACTCGCGATCGAGCAAACCTGGGGTTCCTGATGTACCTCGCAGATGCGCTGGGTTATTGCGGCTATGTCTTCTTAATGCTCGCGAAGAACTTCATTCCCAAGGGTCAAGGCGATCAGGCGATCGCGATGACGCAACTCTTCTTTTGGATCTGCGTCGTAGGTTCTGTTCTTAGTTTGGGTCTGATCTGCTTCGCACGTTACTCGTTTGGACGCATGAAGCCAAATGAAGGCATTAGCCTCGAACCCAAACCTTAGCCCCGAATCAAATGAGGGATAAAGCGACTAGTGTTGTGCGTGATGGGGTTGATATCTTCTCGGATTCCCATCCCGCAAGCTTTATCACCTACGATCCAGCTACCAAGGACAGCATGACCAAATCGGGATTGGAACAACGGTTGGTGGGCTTGGTAGATGACACTCGAGTCGCCGTAGGGACCATCGGTCTCCATCGCCAATTCTCCGGATCGGACCCATCGGATATTGCTCCCCTCCCGTGAGGTGTAGGGTTTCTCGACGTAGTCACTGTTCAATGGGGAGGTTGATGTTTCGAGCAGGTATTTGTGGTTTGGAAATAGATCCCAAAGAACCGCGAGGATGTACTTGTTCGAAAGCAGCATCTTCCACGGAGGTTCCAGCCAAAGTGTTGGGGACTTGAGAAGTTTCTCAGCGAACTCCTCTTCGAGCATCCACTCCCAAGGATAGAGCTTGAACAGTCGCCAGATCGGTTCACCGCGCGCGTTGACAAATACGTTTTGGCTCGATGAATACCCGATGTCTGAAATGTGCAAGTAATCAGTGCGGATACCTGCTTGATAGGCCGTGTCGCGGAGATAGGTGATGTTGCCAAAATCCTCTTCGTGATCTGCGATGGCAGTAAACGCCACCTCGCTCCACCCGTGGTCGCGAAGGTATCGCCATGCCTGGATCAATTCTTCATGAATGCTGTTGA
>VGZN01000571.1 GCA_016872635.1 Planctomycetota bacterium
CAACAATCGACGAGTTGATGGGCTTTATCACGCATACAATCTTCTCGATTGGCGCAATGACGGAATTTTGATTGAACACTTGGACGAAATGCTCGAGGGCCAAGTAGCCATCTTGAGTGCAGGTATTCTCACGACCAAAGAAGTTTTGGAATTGCTGGACGGTTTACGTGCGAGCAAGCTTTACCGCGCAAACCAAAATAGCTATTTGCTCTACCCCGACCGAAAGCTTCCCAGATTTCTATCGAAAAACCGCGTCGACGAAGGAGTCGTTCGGGCGAGTCCATTACTGCAGAGATTGCAGGCTGATGGCAATGATGAAATACTGAAACGCGATCTCGCAGGGGAATTGCACTTCGACGGTAGTCTTCGCAATGCTCGCGACGTCAAGAATGCATTGCAGAAACTTCCCGATGCCTATCAATCTCAGGTCAAGATAGAAAGCGAGACACTCGCCAATCGATTCGTAGAGACATTTGGACATCGGCGATTCACTGGCAGGTCAGGAACATTTTTCGGTTACGAAGGATTGGGATCCATCTATTGGCACATGGTTTCAAAGCTAGGACTCGCCGTGGCCGAGAACTTTTTCTGGGCCCTCGATCAAGACGCACCTACCGCCGACGTTGACAAACTTCGTCTCCATTATCAAGCGATACGTGCGGGCATCGGTGCCGAAAAATCACCTTCGGAATATGGAGCCTTTCCCACCGATCCGTACTCGCATACCCCCGAGAATGCAGGGGTGAAACAACCGGGAATGACAGGACAAGTCAAAGAAGATATCTTGGCGAGGTTCCTGGAATTGGGGCTACATGTTGAAAGTGGGTGCATACGCTTTCGATTGGATCTGTTCGACTGCAAGGAATTGACAACCGAAGACAAAACCTTCGAATGCCTCATCCCAACGGGTGAAACCGTCGAGATTTCGGTTCCAAAAAACGGTTTCGCCTACACCTGTTGCCAGACTCCGATCGTCTACCATCCAAATGTCTCGGACTCGATCACTATCCGTTATAACGATGGTCGCTCCCGCACTATGGACGGGCTCACCTTAGACCAAGAATCGAGCCAACATGTCTTTGCAAGGTCGGGACAGATCGCGTGGATCGAATGCCGTGGAAAGAAACTGTTGGCGGAACCCGCCCACTGATGCTTTACTGAGGAATTGATCCGGATCTTACACTCGATCACCGTATTTCACCCACCAAGAGAAATTCGTTTACAGCATGATTCTAATGTCGAATAATCAATGTGTTCGAGTCGTTAAGCTCTTCCTGGCTAGTGTGGTTTTATGGTTCGGGCCCCCATCCGTTTTTGGTCAGTCCAACGTATCACTTCAGCATAAAGAGGGGCGGTTCGAGTTGCTGCGAAACGGAATCCCCTACTCGATTCACGGTGTCGGTGGAGAAACCAATCTATCGCTCTTGGCCGCATTGGGTGGAAACTCAATCCGCACATGGGGCGTCGACAACCTCGGCAAAGTTCTGGACGAGGCCCAGCAACACGGTTTAACTGTGTGTGCGGGAATTTGGGTCGGGCACCAACGCCACGGTTTCAACTATCAAGATGCAGCTTCCGTTCGCAAGCAATTTGAAGAATCGATTGCGGCTGTCGAAAAATTTAAGAATCACCCAGCCCTACTGCTTTGGGGGGTGGGGAATGAAGCGGAGGGAGAAGGGAATGACCCATCGGTTTGGCTAGCGATCAATCATATTGCACGCGAGATAAAACGCATCGATCCCAATCATCCGACAATGACGGTGATTGCGGAGCTTGGAGACGGCGGTAACAAGATCAAAAACATCGATTTGTTCTGTCCGGATATCGAAATTGTCGGGGTGAACTCGTACGGAGGAATCGAATCCGTTGCAGAGCGGTACCGTCAAGCGAATGGAAATAAACCATACATCATCACCGAGCATGGTCCACCTGGGCCATGGGAAGTCGACAAAACGAGTTGGGGTGCACCTATCGAGCTCAGCAGCACCGCTAAAGGTTCACTTTACGCTAACGGTTACCGATCCAACGTCATTTCGAATCGTAACGCATGTTTGGGTGCGTATACATTCTTGTGGGGGCACAAGCCTGAAACGACTGCAACATGGTTTGGCATGCTGCTTCCCGATGGCACTCGTTTGGCAGCGGTGGACGTAGTAGAGGAAGCATGGACTGGGAAGCCACCCAAAAATCGATGCCCTGAGATCCTTGAACTGTCAGTGGATCGTCCGCAGGTAATGGATTCGGCGGAGACGATTGAAGCGAGTATACGTGTAACCGACTTGGATGGGGATGATGTAAAGATCGAATGGGTACTACGAGCGGATTCACGCACGATCGGTGTGGGGGGCGATCGGCAAGACGACGAGATGGTAATCCCAGGAGCTATTCAACCGGATCGAAATCGCGCCGTGGTTCACTTTCCGAGCGGAAAGGGCACTTATCGGCTGTTTGCGTACGCGTACGACAACAAAGGAGGTGGCGCTGTTGCAAACATCCCCTTGAAGGTCGGCGGTGCTGCTTCATCAATCGAGACAATGGAACCGATGTCGATGCCCTATGTAGTATATGGAGACGGTGCACCAGAAAGCGTGTATGTTCCTGCGGGATATATGGGGAACACCGAGGCGATCAAAATGGATTTTGCATCGACCGAAAGTCCGTATCGTGGCGAAACATGCCTCAAGGTTGAGTACCGCAGTACGCAAGCATGGGGGGGCGTGTTGTGGCAATCGCCCGCCGAAGACTGGAACGGAGCTAAACCGGGTGGCGCTAATGTAACCGGTGCCACTCAATTGCAGTTCTGGGCCCGTGGTGCGGACGGTGGCGAACAGGTGAATTTTGTTTTCGGGGTTCTCGACGGAGAACAACCCTATCGGGATACCGCGAAAGGAAGCCTCGATAAAGTGACACTCACTAAAGAATGGAAAAAATACTCAATACCGCTAGATGGACGCGATTTGCGGCAAATAAAAACCGGCTTTGGATGGTCGTTGGCTGGCCAAGGAAGAAACGTGATCTTCTACTTGGATGATATCAAGTACTCGGTGGAGTAGTTGCCAACAAGCGGTCTGTCGATCGTTCTCCAAGAACAGATTGCTACTTGGTCCGTTTCGAGCCAATGGTGCGTCCACCCCGTTTTGAAATCCGCGATCGAAGGAGCATTATCTCAGACAAGACTCACGGAACTTGTAGGTCGTAGCCCATCGCGGTAAGTTTTTGACGGATAGTGCTAATCGTCTGATCGACCATGCTTTCGATACGAGGAAGCAATGCATCGATCTCATTTCGGCAGATCTCGAATTGCTCTCGATGCGTTTTGGTTGGTCCGTGAGGCGATGACATCACTCCGGACAGCACGGTACTCAGTCGTTCAGCGGGAGGGGGTGTCGATTCGATGAACCTTTCCTGGAGAAGAGGGTTTCCAAGCAATTGCTTTTCGATTTTCTTTGTATCGATTTTGGCTTGACGGATTTCGGCCCAGACCGAACCTAACTCAGGCGCGCTATCCTTCACGATGCTCTCCGCTTCGTCCAATTTTTCGATACCTTGGCCCAGTTTTGCGATGGCTCCCTGCATACGGTTAT
>VGZN01000572.1 GCA_016872635.1 Planctomycetota bacterium
AAATCTCTCCAGAGGATGTCGGGCAACTTCGCAAGTACATGGATCACAATCGGACCAAACTCGCCAAGTTCCGGCCGATCCTAGAAAGCCCCTTCAACGGCTTGGCGGATTACCTGCGTCCCTCCCTTCTGGCAGCGGGACCCTACGTGAAACCATGGAAATCCCTGGGCTCGGAGCTTGAAAGCTACTTCAGTGACCCCCGGCTGGTTATCGCGTTTTCGTTCCAAGCGAAATACTTGGGAATGTCCCCTTTTCGTTGCCCAAGCCTTTTCTCGATCCTGTCGTTCCTGGAATACGAATACGGTGTCTTCCATCCTTACGGTGGTTGCGGCCAAGTCAGCGTGCGGATGGCGGAAATCGCGGAAGAACTTGGCGCACGAATCCGCCTGGGCGAGCCCGTGAAGAAACTTCATTGGCAAGGCAAACGGGTTATCGCTGCACAAACCGATCACGCGACCTATGAAACCGATGCGATCGTGATCAATGCCGATTTTGCGCACAGCATGCAGCGACTAGTCCCCAACCATCTTCGCCCTCGGTGGAACGATAAGAAATTAGAACAAAAACGCTATTCCTGCTCCACGTTCATGATGTATCTCGGGGTCCGCGGCGAATACCGCGATCTGCCCCACCATACGATCTACATCTCGAACGACTACCAAGGCAACCTCAGAGAAATCGAAGAGGAAAAAGTCCTTCCGCGCGAGCCTTCTTTCTACGTCCAGAACCCTGTCGTTACCGACCCAAGTTTGGCCCCTGCCGGCAAAAGCGGTCTCTATATTCTCGTCCCCGTTCCGCACCTTAGCCCATCCACTCCTTGGGACGCAAAACAAACAGCGGACTTCAAAAAACTGACCTTCAAGCGACTCGAGGAAATTGGACTCAGCGACCTGGAAAGCCGCATCGAGTACGAAAAAATAATCACACCCGCGCAATGGCGAGACGATTACTCCGTCTACCGAGGAGCTACGTTCAACCTGGCCCATAATTTGGGACAAATGCTACACCTCAGGCCACATAATCGCTTCGAAGATCTCGACGGTGTCTACTTGGTAGGCGGTGGCACACACCCCGGCAGCGGACTCCCCGTAATCTATGAATCGACTCGGATCACCTGCAGACAACTACTCCCAGAACTCGGCCTTCCCAACGACTTTATTGACAACCTCAAACCCCTTAATAAACCTCAACGCAAACACGAAGAACTACCAACAGCATGACCAATCCGACTACTTCGCAATCGATCTACGATTTAAAAGCCCAAAGGCTCGATGGATCGACCTGCCAACTCTCAGAATTTAAGGACCATGTACTTCTAGTCGTGAACGTGGCGAGTCGTTGCGGGTTCACGTCGCAATACCGACAACTTCAAGAGCTCTACGACGAGTTCGCTGTTACCGACAATGACGGTACTGCAAAACATTCGCTCGTCATCTTGGGGTTCCCCTGCAACCAATTCGGTGGACAAGAACCTGGATCCGACCAAGAAATCCAAAGCTTTTGCTCGTTGAACTACGGCGTCACGTTCCCAATGTTCTCTAAAATCGAAGTCAACGGCGCGAACACCCATCCTCTGTTCGCCTTTCTTAAAGAACACGCACCGGGGCTATTAGGAACCGAAGCGATCAAATGGAACTTCACAAAGTTTCTTATAGACCGGAGCGGTAAAGTCATCGACCGATTCGCACCATCCACCTCGCCGTCCTCACTCCGCGAAACAATCCAGAAACTGCTGTAATTGGGTGTGACCTCCTGGTTAAATCCTACCCTTGCCCCAATAGCAAAACTTAATTTGCTAGCACTGCCGCAGCGGTCCGCCGTTCGCTATTCACCTGTATAGCGTTAGCAACCTCGAATCCATAAACTTCGAGCATGCACCACCACGATGCGGACACCCAGTCCGTACCCCATGTCGAACACCTCAACTTGCTGGACAACGAAGCGGTCGTCCATAGCAAACGATGGTTGCTTAACTTCTTTCCCAATCTTCGAGACGCTTGCATCCGTTGGTCTGACGATGACGCCAGCAGTATGGCTGCAAGCGTCGCGTATTACTTGGCGCTGTCTCTCTTCCCGATGATGCTTTTGCTGACATCCGGTATCGGTATCTTTCTTCGCTATACGCACACCGGCAAAGACGCTCAACAGCAAATCCTCACGACCGTCGAGACGTACGCGTCTCCTGCGGTGAAACACCACATCGAACAAGTCCTCTCGCAGTTGACTAGCCACTCGTTAGTCAGCGGTCCATTCGGGATCATCGCTGCCATCCTCGCTGCGATCGGTGTCTTCGCCCAGATCGATCGGGGCTTCGACAAAATATTTCGGATCCCCGCTCGCAAGGAAAAGAATTTTTCAAAGACTATTTATCGAGTGGTGCGTCATCGCTTCTCCGCCTTCTTGATGCTCGTAGGATTGGGTGGCTTGATAGTGATCCTTTTTGCAGCCAGTATGATGGTCTCCCAATTGCGCAGTTTCGCGGGGACGACGCTCCCAAGCATGCATCGGTTACTCAACACTTTCGAGGTATGCTTCACGGTCCTCGCCAACGCGACTCTCTTCAGCCTAGTCTATCGCACGTTGCCCAAGCGTCCTGTCCTTTGGATCGATGCGTTTCGCGGGGGGATGATCGCAGCGGCTATTTGGGAAATTGGCCGCGCTCTCCTCGCTGTGTTCTTTATCGGGATGCGGTACACCACCGCCTACGGTGCAATAGGGTCATTCATCGCGATACTCCTTTGGTGCTATTACGGTATTTCCATAATTTTTTTCGGCGCGGAATACGTCCAAGTCCTCGAGACTCGCCGGCGACGAGAACTTGGGGAAACCACCCTAGCCATCCCGGCGGCGAACTTCGAAGTTCCCGAAACCTCATCCCATTCTTCCAAATTGAAACCGAGGCGTTCCTCGGCGGATGCATAATCACTCGACCTCTGGTAAATTTTGGTGGCTCCGGAATCCCTTTCGGCAACCGCACGTCGTTCCATCCCTTGCGGTCGGCTCATTAGGGATCATCTCTCCCACCTTCGCCATCTCACCCTTCACGCAATCACGCTCAAGGACACACGCACATGAAATTGACTCAAATCACTCGAAATTGGTTACTCTCGGTGCTACTCGCCTCCAGTTGCATCGCCTCGCCCGCCGTCGCGCAGGACACTTCGCTGAAAACCTTTTCGGAAAACTTCCAAAAATTAGTCGCCGAAAAAGACTTCGATGGTGCGCTGAAATTGGTGGATGAACCCAACGACCTCAAGCCCGAATCGCTCGCATCATTCCGCATCCAACTCGGCTCGCAACTACTGAGAGAAAAGCGAGGCAGTGACGCTTCTGCCCAGTTCACCAAAGCGCTCGAAGCAACCTTTGCAAAACTCGAAGATGGATCCAATCCTCGCGCCTTCGCAACAAACCTGCCCTTGGCAGTCATGATGCTAAGGCAATCCAATCCCGACCAAGCGGACCAGTGGATCGAAAAAGGGTTGACCACTCTCCGTGGAAAACTCGATTCGGAAAAGCTTAGCGACAATCATGGCATCCTTGCCCAAATGATGCGATTGAAACTAAACACTCCGGAT
>VGZN01000573.1 GCA_016872635.1 Planctomycetota bacterium
GTACAAAACGTTGTAAGCACAAAATGGAATGATATGCCCCGTTGGCAGAACATGGTGCGTGCAGCACTTCATCACTCGCCGCACATCAAAATTGTATGCATCCAAAAACGAGGTGATTGTGATTCGAAAAAGCTCTTTACCACCGATCTGCTTCTGGATCACCCCGGCGATAAACTCCTCACCGGCTCGTTGCACTTGGGAGTCCACGGTACCGCTTATAACCGGCAACGGATTCACAGCTTCCAAAACACTCTGATGTTCAGCGTTTTCTGTCGCATCCCCACAACCCCCGGGGCCGCAGCAGTTATTCCTAGCGAGATACAACTGTATCAAGCGTTGGCCTTCGTCTCGCGTGAAGCTCAGCCCGTTCGCTAATAGGTCCAGATTCGCTTTGGCATCGATGAACCGGCTTAAAGGCACCATTCGCCCATCGGTGCGAAAAGCGAGCGACAGCACATGGCAATTCGGGTGAGCGCAAGGCAACGGAAAAAAATCGTCTTCACGAAAATCACCGTTGGATTGCTCGCAAAGTCCTCGCACGCAATCAGGCGTCGTGATCCGATTCTCAAGAACTTCGGGGAGCACATAGCGCCCGCTATACGTTGCTGGCTGCAAGCTCAATCCCGTGATCCACGGTCGATCAATGGCCAAACGGAGCAATGGTCCATATTGGTCATGGTTGACCCCCGACTGCATAGCCGCGACTAAGGTAACTTGTAGGCCCGCCTTCCCGATGGCGTCGATCGCTCGCATTTTGATCTCCTGCAACGCCTCACCGCGAATGGCCAGATGGACGCGGTCCTCCATGCCATCCATTTGCAAGTAGACTTGGATGCGATCTTTGTGGAGCGAAAGTTTCTCGAGGAGTCGCAGATCCTTGGCCAGTCGAATCCCATTGGTATTGAGCATGACGTAATCGATCGGCCGCGCGAGTGCTTCGTCAATGATCCGTTCCAAGTCCGGGTGAGTCGTCGGTTCGCCCCCTGAGAGCTGTAGCACTTCGACTCTCCCCTCGGAGGCAACGAGGGAATCCATCGCTGCGAGGACTTGTTCGATCGAGCGATGCGCAAGTCCTGGTTTGCTATGCGCGTAACAAAGTGGGCACGTCAAATTGCAGTTGTCGGTGATTTCGAGAACACCGATGCAGGTGTGTTGCTCATGGTCCTCACACAATCCGCAATCGAGCGGACAGCCATGCACGACGGGGGAGCGGGTCGTCCGTGGGATTTTCGCGGGCAATGCATAATCGGTTCGGTCATACCAACGAACATCGCTGCAGATGAAATCCTCGCGAACACCATGAACCGGACATCGTTTGCGAAAATAGACACGGCCGCGCCGATCGATAATCTTTGCAGGGACGACCTCCAAGCATTCCGGGCACAAGCTCTGGGTAGCCCCAAGGTAAGTGTAACCAACCGCTAGCTTCGTTTCACCCTTCAAGATTCTTCTCCGAACCAGGTTTCCTAGGGAGGAAAAGCCGAGTTGTCAGGGATGGCACAAGAACGGTGGCAACGATCGCTAATACGGAGCAGACCACTACAACAAGTATCGCGATTGCGCCGGAATTAGGTCCAACAAAAACACCGAGACCTTCAACACTCATGACCGCTCCGTAGCAAACCGTGAAGAAGGCAACGAAGGCGCCAAAGACACCCAAGGTTCCTACGACACTGCTTAGAACAAAGACGACAAAATCGGGTTGCCGCCGCAGTGGCAAGCCGGCTCGTTCTCGTTGCGATAATCGGTATTGGTAACGAACACCGTGAACAGCAGCGAGGATGTACGCGGCAAGGCCAAAGATCCCAATCTGGCTCGAAATTGTCGCCCCGTAAACACACATACCTACCGCTACCGCCATCGGAACCCAGTATCCAAAACCAAGCCCTGCGGTCGCAGGTCGCTCACCGGCGCTAGGTGGCGAAAAGGGATTGATCTCCTCTTCGCCTTCCAGCGGCAGATCCGCATAGGGGTTGAGTGGTATGCTGGCCCTACTCGCTAACGGGTCGTTCGTGTCGGATTGCAATGGATTCTCGTCGTTGTAATTGCTGTTCGTGATAATCCAGGACTCCTGAGTTAAGCACCGTGGCGACGACTCGAAAACAACGTTGCCGATTCAAACGATGGCGGTTAGGGCGGTCCCGCATTTTGGACAGATGGGCGTGCTGCCGCAGCAGCGTTTGCTCCTATCGCAATACCGATCCCAAAAAGAATACCTCCCAGCACCAACCCGACACCGAGAGAGATGCCCCATGCGGCTCCGGTCGGTATTGAGACCGTGAATAGTTTTCGGGTGCCTTCATCGATCATGAAATTGAGCAACATGAACATGATACCTAGCACCACCAAGGCCCCGATTGCTTGGCCGACCATGTAACTCCCAGTCGCTTCTTCTGCGGTCAGAAAGTTGGTCGCGACATTCCCGACACCATTGGCAATACCCCATCCCAATCCGATCGTTGCAAGCCACCATCCCCATGATTGTCTCGTGATTAAGCCGATCATGGTTGCGATGTCATATGCGGCAAAGGTCAGCATCAATATCCCGCCGACAACCCCCAAAGTCCCCATCATCGGCATCGCTTTGGTAACGATTTCGGAGAGGTTCGCCAACGCGAACAATGCGATTCCACCTATCAAATTGGTGAAACCACCGATCGCGTTGCAGACGATCAGCAACGCCAAGTTGCCTTGGCTAGACTTTGCTTTGGCCGCCTTCCCGTTGTCTTTCACATAGGTTCGAAGAACGGATGCATCGCTCGATGAAGTTTTCGGCGGTGGGGCGTATGGGTTCTGTTGGAACTGCTGATGGTCGCGTTCGGTCAAATGATCGAGCAACGAAGGAGAGATTGCCGGAGCAGCCGAAGCCTTCTTGCCGGCCGTCGCTGCGGAAGCAGAACTTGAGGATTTAACGGTGGTCGCCGGCGTCGGGGTAATTGCAGTAGGCCCTGGAACGGGAACGACCGCTCCGCACTTGCATCGCACCCCTTTCCCCGCTGCTTGATCGGGGGCATTCATTTTCCCGCCACACTTCGGGCATCCCACGACTATAGGCATATCATTCTCAAAAGCAAAGAAGAGAGTCCCGAAAAAATGGAGGGGCGTGTAGTGATGCTATCCAAGCATCACCCCATTTTAGCGTAATCTGCCAACCGAGGAGACGGGATTTGCCTGAGAACAGGCCATTCGATCTTTCCGGATTCCGATAGCGACGCCAACGGAGTTCTCAAAGAATACGTTTGGGTGGTACCAACGCCGAAGATGCGAGCAAGCCACTGACCAACGAAACGGCAACGATGAGCATCGCAAATGCGAAATCGATCCCTTCCAACGTTTTCTGCTCCAAAAGGGCTGTGAGAGAACGAAAGCCTAGGGACCCTGGGACCAAAATGATCATCCCCGGAGCCAAGGGGACCAAGGCCGGGCGATCGCGGATCCGAGCGTAGAGGTTGCTGATCGAGCCGACGACGAGAGCCCCCATGAACGAGCCGACCTCTACACCCCAGTACTGGCCAAATACTTTCGCTGCTAAAAAGCCCGCAATCGCAGCGGTGAACACAATCGCCCATC
>VGZN01000574.1 GCA_016872635.1 Planctomycetota bacterium
AAACTCTATGCCGCACAATCAGACCCATCCGCCAACGCGAAGACAATGCTCGATTTGTGGAACGATATCCTCCCCGTCGCTGATGACGAGAACGCATCGAAGCTCTTCGGCAAGATCCAGTCGCTGGCCCAATCGCGGTTAAAACAATCCCCGTCGACTCAGGTTCTGCAAACCTATATGAACTGCGTTAGCAATTACGTCTCACGCAATGCCCGTAATGCGCCCGATACCGCAGGCGATGCGCTCAACTCGGCGATGACTTTCATCGAAGCGATCGATTCGGACGACAGCAATCTGAATCGCGTGCGAGAAACTTTTGCAAAGAACGCCGAACGACTCAACAAGACGATCGAAAGCGCCCGCGCGCTGCTAGCCATGATCGGAAAGCCAGCTCCAGCGATCGATCCCAAGGAATGGGTCAACGGCGAACCAGAGACGCTAGATAGCCTCAAAGGCAAAGTCGTCCTGCTCGACTTCTGGGCCGTCTGGTGCGGACCGTGCATCGCGACCTTCCCCCATCTCAAGCACCTAGATGCCGAATACGGACCAAAAGGACTGACCATTATCGGCGTCACACGCCAATACAACTTTAGCTGGGATGACGCCACCTCGACCGCGACGCGTGCTAAAGACCCTGTTTCTCTCGAAGACGAAATGGCGATGCTCGAAAAATTCATCGCTAAGCATGAGTTGACCCACCGAACGATGATCACGCCACAAGACAGTAAAATGAACGCAGAATACCAGGTCACTGGAATTCCCCACGTCGCCTTACTCGACAAGCAAGGAAACGTACGGTTGGTCAAGATCGGTTCGGGGAGCAAGAACGCCGAAGATATCGAAGCCATGGTCCAAAAGCTACTAGAGGAAAAATAAGCCGCGGTTAAACTGCTGCGAATGAAGACGAAGTGGCGAGGTAATTTAAGGCTTTGGGGCAAGAAACGGGGCGGGCGGATGACCGGTTGGTGGTTCATCGGCTCGCTCGGTGAAGCCTTGTTTTTTGCAGCCTTTTTTCTTTTCGGAGTCCTCTCCTCAACGACATTGATCGCTTGGCAACTCATGTCGCCAAGCACCCAGATGATTAGGATCGGATACGGGTTTTGGTTGTTTCTCGGCGTCTCCCTATCCTTCGTGGTCATGGGTACTGTTGGCTTCTGGTACCGCGTTCTCAAAGTTGTCACCAGCGACGAACATCGCGAAGTCCTCGCTCAACGGAGCATCGTCCCCGAACCGATGATCCGGAAAACCAAAAGCATTCTTCCACCCACCGTTCCCGACCTGCACCTTTTCACCGATAGCCCGGGTGCGAAACTCGCCTACCGTCTCCCAAGCCAAATTCCGGAAAACGGCGCACTTCTCGCCATGGGCGTTTTTGCCATGGCTTGGAATGCCATGATCGCGGTTTTTGTGGTCTTTGCGATCGAAAGTATGCTTCGAGGTAAAATCCCTTACCAATTGCTGCTATTGTTGATCCCAGGGATTTACGTAGCTGTCCGATCCGCCCAACTCTTCTTTCGGAGCTTTATTCGAACCCTCGGCATCGGCTCAACCATCGTCGAAGTCGAAGAACTTCCCCTCGTTCCTGGCGACTCGTACAAACTCGAAGTCATCCAATACGGACGATTAGTCATCAAGAAAATCGCGGTTCGACTAGTTTGCGAGGAAGAAAGTACTTATCATTTCGGCACCGATGTGAGGACGGAACGGCAAACCGTCTTCACACAGGTCATCGCCACCCATGGTCGCGACCGTATCGATTGGGGATACCCCTTACGAATCGAATGCGAGTTCTCGATCCCTCGGGATGCGATGCATTCATTCCAAAGCTTGCACAACGCTATCCATTGGAAAATCATTGTCGATGGAGAGGCAAACCGATGGCCATCGTACTCCCGAAGTTTCCCCGTAGTGGTTTATCCACAAAGCCGAATCAGCCGAACGACTGCTGTGTCATGATCCGTTTGCTCGGTTTGCAACCAACCTACATGCCGGGTGATACCCTCGAGTTTGAATACCGAGTGGTAAACGTGGATCACGCGTCCATCGTTGCGGTTGAGTCGTCGGTCGTTTGGATCACCGAAGGCAAAGGATCCGAAGATCTCGGAGTTCATTTTTTCCAACGACTCACCGGCAACTCTCTCGCCTCCATCGATTGGTCCATCGCCCAAAAACTTTCATGCCCACTACCGATGTCGCCGTTGTCCTACGAAGGGAAACTGCTCAAGATTTCATGGTGCGTGCGAGTGCGATTTTATTTTAGTGACGGTACGGAATTGATGGCCCAACAACCTTTCTATCTGGGGACCATCACCCGCGAGGTATGACCCGCTCTCCTTCGTCCAACCCTTTTGCAACCCGCTATTTCGCGCCAGGGCAAATTCCCTTTTTCTTCCCCGCCCCTCACTCGTTGGATTCTCTCTCCAACCAACTGATATCCTCGCGCGAATCGCGATGGGCAATTGTTGGGCCTCATGGCTCGGGGAAATCGACTTTGATCGCGCAACTGCTCTGTAGCCCAACCCTTCGAAATGCCTTCCCGGCGATTGCACTACTGCATCTCGATTCCAGCCACTCAAGGTTTCCTCGCTGGTGGTCCGCGATCGGGAAAATACCCTCCAGTCAATTGCTCGTGATCGACGGCTTTGAGCAATTCCATACATGGATGCAATGCACCCTGGTAATTCTGACATCTGCCTACAATCGCAAACTTCTGATTAGCTCCCACCAAAAGCAACCGTCCTTCAACACACTTTGGGAAACCGCCATCGACTCTAAAACCGAAAAGTATGTCCTGTCGAGGATGCTCCAAGCGGAAAACCCACAACTCTTCGATGAATTACTCCAGTCCGATGCGTGGAAAACCTCCCGCGATCGCCATGGCAGCAATTTGAGAGAGTCTCTGTTCGATATGTACGATTGGTGGCGCGATACCGTCGACGCTCAAAATAACGGACGCTAAACTTGTCCTTTGGCAACCGGACTCGGTTCAGCCATCACCTCCGATGTTCCTCTTGAATCCCCTCGAACTCGGCCCGCACCTAACACTTCTCCGATACCAACCATGGAACCTGTCCACAATATCCCAGGCAGCTTTTACCTCGGCAAAGAATACGATGTCGAAACAAAAGTTCAGCCCACACAAGTCCACTACCAGTCAAAACATTTGACCACCCACGCCATCTGCGTTGGGATGACTGGTAGCGGAAAGACAGGCCTCTGCATCAGCTTGCTCGAAGAAGCTGCCATCGACAATATCCCCATCCTATGCATCGATCCCAAAGGTGATCTCGGCAATCTCCTCCTGGCCTTTCCGGAATTGAAACCCTCCGATTTTGAACCATGGGTCGACCTTGCAGAAGGCCGCGCGAAACTCTCGGGAGATGACGCATCCCTTACCGATAACGAACTGCGCAAAAAGATTGCGGAAAAAAGCGCTGCCAGCTGGTCCAAAGGTCTCAACGATTGGCAAGTCGCCCCGGAATCGCTTAAGGAGTTCGCCGCCATACCTAAGGTGATCTACACTCCTGGCAGTAACGTAGGTGTACCACTCACCGTGCTGAGAAGC
>VGZN01000575.1 GCA_016872635.1 Planctomycetota bacterium
CGGTGAAGCACTAAGCTCAATAACAGCCAAACGGACCAGGGCGATAGCGAGATGGGATCGCTAAGTTCGTTTGGTGATCGTGTATCGCGGACCGCCAATGAGTCCTTAGCGATTCTGAGTCGATTTAGTATGTGATCGGACAGGGGAACGTTCATTTACTACTTCTTGTATTGGACAACGACGATTCTACCAGAGTATTCCTCCATGCCGAGCTGATCCATCATTAGCCTCTCAACCTCCGCCATCGTGCCACCTCCAGTACCTGCGCCAATGAGCGGAAAGGCAACAGAGGCGAACGAGTGTTCTCGGGCAATTCGAATTGCATTTCGACAAGACTCACGAATCGAATATTCTGACGCTCGCCACCACATGCTAATTCCAGCCACGTGGATGATACCCTTGAAAGGCAGCCGACCAGCGTTGGTCAAGACCGCTCCGCCAAGCGGAATCGGTCCATGCTTGGCAACCTCGCGAAATGGCTGATAACCCGCTCGCTTCTTGATCGCACCTGAAACACCTTGCGGTAGCAAGAGCCACCACGGAATGATATTGCGATTCCAGGCGTTGACGATTACCTCGACGTCCTGATTGAGCAAATCACCGGTAACCAATTCTACTGCTGCCATGAGACGGTCGTCCTCACGTTTGTTCTGGGAACTCAATGAACGAGAAAGGAACAGCGTCAGTTAGCCAAACGCCATTGGCCGACAGGTAGAAAGCGTAACCAGATTCATGCATCGCGTTTGTGTGAATTGTCAAAATCACAGGCTTACCACGACGAGCCCCAACCTTTTTTGCGGTTTCGATATCAGCAGTCAAATGCACATGATTGCGAGAGCGTTTAAGCAAACCTTGCTCGCGAATGCTGTCCACAAATGCTGCGACTGTCCCATGGTAAAGAACACGAGGAGGCGGGACCGGCTCAAGGTTGAGTTCCACGTCGGGGACAGAATGTCCTTGGTTGGCTCGAATCCTTAGTCCGTCTTCACTGAGGGAGAACCGCTTCTTCTCGCACGACGCGACGACCTCGTGCAACAACTCCAGGGACAACCGTTTCCCTTCACGATTGGCATTCTCGATCAATTCGTCGATCGGCAACCACCCCTCGGGGTCCAATTGCATGCCCACAACCTCAGGCTGATGCCGAAGTACGAGGCTGAGAAACTTGCTGGTCGACGTGAGGTGCTTCACAAGACTGCTAACCAATCCTCTCTCGAGTGATGGCGTCCAACGAAAGGTAACGATCTGCGTTTCCGGCGCTTCGCCATAGGAAGCCATTGCTTCCGTCGTAGCGCACGCTTTCGCCAGTCGGCAAATGGAACCAAGCACGTCCTTTGGGATTGTCGGAACTTTGCACGCTGGCCGTAGCAAGCTTTATCTCCGGCACAACATGATTGGCTCGCAGCCATTCGAGCAATCGCCACTCGGGTTCGGTCTCGAGTCCCACTTCACCCAACGTCTGTGCGCGCTGAAGGCCCAATCTAGTCGTCCAACGCCAATAGCCAGACATCGTCTCTTGGGAAGCGAGACCTATAGGCTTGGCAAGAGCGCGTACCGGCCCTAATCGATACAGCACCATTGATTCGCTGCGTCTGGCAGTCCAGGGTGTTAGTATTTCGGTTCGATCGACAACCTCGATGTGTTCTACATCAGCGACGTAATGAATGCCATTGGGTTCCCGCATTCCGACCGGAATGTACAGAGCGACTTGTTTTACAAAAAACTGGCGACGCTGTGATTTAGTGCAGGGTTGGTAGTACATGCGTTCGCGCTTGATCCAGTCAAGGTGCTCCGCTGATCCCGGCGACCGCAGAACACCGATCAAGACAGGTTCGCTCGCAGCCACTCGCCAATCTCGTGCTCTTTCATTTGCGAGCGAAGCAATCGCCTTATCCGCCAACGACCATCCACCACGTCGGAGCGAGGTTAGGATCCATTCTTTGAGCAATCCGCAGTTGCTCGGCAATGTCGGGATTGCTCCTACCCCAATGCGCTCGATGGACTTCCACAGCCGACTGTCGCGAAAACTGGTGTCACCTTCGATAAGATTCAGCGGGAAGAGAGCTGCTGCCTGTACCACAGACCGCTTCAGACTTTCGCCTTGTACTTCGCTGCTCTCGAGTTCCAGAATTGCATCTCGATACCGATGAAGAACGTTGATTGCATCGACCGGTGGTCCGAAAGTTCCAAACTGTTGGCGAAACTTCTCCGTGGCGTCCACGCGATACTTTGCATCGCAAACCAACTGAATGCGAGGCCAGCCATCATCTTCGAGCCGGATGAGAATATCTGGCTTCTGCGGAATGAGCGTGGTGTCTTGGTTCGCAAACGATGGATTGTAAAGTAGCGTTACCTTTCGATGACTACTGGACCGGAACGTTAGCTTTTGACCTTCGCCCTTCTTCAACTGTACAGCCAAGCCGCTCTGTCCAATTCGAAAGAACGACTCTAAGTCGCGCGGTGATCCGAACTCTTCACGAATGATGTCAGCGACCTTGAGGTAACTCCAGTACTCGTAAAGGACATCCAAATCCTTAACCGCCAATTTGAAGAGGTCGCCCTCTAGTCGTAACCCCATTCGAAGGAATAGAAGCAATCGGTAAGCTTCGCGATAGCCGGGTGCAGACACGAGTTGTAGCGAGGCAAATCCCGCTGGTGGGTCACCGTCGGCCGCTGTTATTGGCTCAAGCGAAAGGAGTCTAGCCATTCGAAACTTCAGTTGCTTGATTACTTCCAGCGATCTTTGCCTTCGTTCGCTCAATTCATCATCGGACACGAAGAGCGTGGCGAGATAGCCCAGCGTTCGCTGCACATCCTCAAGTTGATTTCGGAGCCAACGATGCTCCATCGTGTCGAGCGTTAGTTCTGGGGGCTTTTGTGATAGACGCTCTCGCACAGTGAGATCGTTGAGCTGCACCAATCCTCCATGACCTTGACCACGACGCACCTGAGATCGAACACGTGAGTCAATTTTGCGGATACGTTCAACCCTAGCCGTTTGCTCTCGTCTTACTAAGCCTCGCGAAGGGCGTTGCGCAATGTAATTTAAAGCCTTTTCGAGGTCCTTCAAAATGTGCTCGATCAATACCAGCCACTCGAGCCTGGAAGGTCTCGAGTTTGGACTTGATTTGCCCATTTGATAGGTCGATCGCAAGTATTCATAAGCCAGGCTGGTAAGGATGGACTGCACATCGGCCATGATGTCTTGATAGTCAGTCTCGTAATCGACCTTAGTTGGGAAAACCTCGACTTCGAAATCGAGTTGATGTTGGCCATTTACAAACACCGAGAACAGACTGCGACCAATCTGATTCCGAAAGTTGATAACGCCGTGAACAACCTGCCCATTGTCCTGTCCACTCAAGGACTGTTCGATAATCGGATCCCGATGGCGAATTTGAATGATGTCACCCGAGTTCTTGGAACGGGCGAAGAATTGATAATCGGACTGTTCGTAGAGTGGCGGTCCACCTGTGTATCCCAGATCCCCGGCGATTCGATTGGGAACATCAGCACGGGTTGTTGTTTCAAGCACCTGAACCGTTGAGGCGACATTTAGAAT
>VGZN01000576.1 GCA_016872635.1 Planctomycetota bacterium
CGGTTGGTAGCAAATACCAAGTCAGGGCATCCCTTCGTTCGTTACACGGCTACTACCGCATTGATGAACACGATTTTAGCGCTGGAGGACGAGCGGAAGGCGAGCGAAGAGTCGGTGGAAGCCGATGGAAGCAGTCCTGTAGAAGTTCCTAGGAGCACGCCTTCGGGAGCGTCCTGGTTCAGTTTCAACGGCCGCAGCAGGATCGACACGGTCGGATTAGAGATGCAGCAACTGGTCGCGGATCCTTTGGTGTTAATCGTAGGAGGAAGCAGTTCGCTCCGTTCCCACGTGCACGGATTGGTCGATCAACTGGGATATCGATTCATGGAAGCGTCGTCGGTTCACGATGTATTCTCCGCGCTCCGCGCAGCCGCCCCGATCGAATTGATCATCATTGTCGACCATGTTCGCGATAGCGATCTTGGGCAATTGATCCAGCGTATTCGCGTCAACCCGTCCACCTCCACCGTACCTATCGCTTTGCTTGCTGATTCTCTGAGCAGGGGCGAGCATTCGGTGGCGGCAGCAGACCATCGCGTTGCAATGGGAGGAGTTCCACCCGAAGCCGAGGGATTGGGGGATGTTCTCCGGCAGATCGATTCGTTTGAGGATATGCCTCGTGCCGAGTCGGAACAACGGATCGTTTGGCGAGAGTCGGCAATCAATTACTTCAAAAAGATGCATCCTGAGTCGTTGCAGAAGGGGGCAAACACCTTTATTAGTTTGTCCGCTTCGAGCCGCGAAGAGCAGCAAAACTTATTACGTGTCGTTGCCGATGCCGATGAGTCGTCTGCCAAGCGAGAGCAGGCAAGCCGAATTTTTGTGCAGTCGGTGCGCCGTTTTGGGCTGTTGATCACTACCGAGCTGGCGAATGCTCAGTACGATGTGTATAACGCGAGGGGTGAGAACGAGCCGGTGACCCGCGCGGGGCTGGGGCGGGTTTTGGATGCGATCGAAGCCTCGAATGGGCAAAAGTCGTGGTCGGACATTGCTCCCTAAGCGTTCGACTGACGAACGCGATAGTTACCATACTGGCTCAATGATGCACCGATCGAGCCGATGGCCAGTTTGGGATCAGACTCTGGAAAATCAAAACATCTCGGCAGCACTCTACTGCCCGGGGTAATCGGTTCGTCCCCCGCCATGCATGAGGTTGCGAGGGTCACTCGGCGCGTGGCGATGACCAATGCTTCCGTGCTCTTGCTGGGCGAGACTGGAACGGGCAAGGAAGTGATTGCAAATGCCATCCACCAACTGAGCAATCGCGTCGGCGGGCCCTTTGTGAAGGTGAATTGTGGAGCACTCAGTGAGAGTTTGCTGGAGAGCGAACTTTTCGGCCATGTTCGCGGCGCATTTACCGGCGCTGTCGGAAACCGCGCAGGTCGGTTCGAGGCGGCTCATACTGGCACGATATTTCTCGACGAGATCAACAGCACGTCGTTGCACCTACAAGTCAAGCTGCTTCGGGTCTTGCAGCAAAAAGAATTTGAACGCGTGGGTGATACCGAGACGGTAACCGTAGACACACGACTAATCGCTGCTAGCAATCGGGATTTGGCGGAGGAAATTCGCGAAGAGCGATTTCGCGAGGATTTGTACTGGCGATTGAACGTGGTACCGATCGAACTTCCACCTCTTCGCAAACGGAGAGAAGACATTCCTGCGTTGGTGGCGTATTTCCTTCAGCAATACAGCCAGCAAAACGAACGCTACGTGGTGCATATCCAACGCGAGGCGATGGAGGCGCTTCAGGGGTATCATTGGCCCGGGAATGTTCGAGAGCTACAAAATTACGTAGAGCGGGCCGTGGTGATGTCGGAGTCGGATGAGTTGACTTTGGAACTGCTTCCCGGTGAAGTTACCGGCGCCCAACCTGTGCAGCGGTTTAGTTCATCCTCCAGTATTCCGCTCGATTTTGAATCATTGACGACTCAATTGGTTGCCGAAGGTATACGATTGGGACAACCGGATGCGAACGATTTGCACTCCAGGGTTGTCGACAAGGTTGAAAAAGAATTGATATCACAAGTGCTGCAGGCGTGCGCTTATGTGCAAACGAAAGCGGCCACCCGACTCGGTATCAATCGAAACACCCTTCATAAAAAGATGAAGGATTACAACCTCGACGAGGGGGACGCAACTCCTGAGCCTTGATCGCTCAGCGTCGGATCGATGAAATTATTGGGCAACCTGATGGGACTACTGCCGTTATGTTCATCCGATCTGCGTTCGTGATGGAGTTCTTAAATCCATATGGAATCACTAAGGAACCCGAGCATGCCTCACCGTTTCAGTACGATTCAAGCGGCTGTAGAAGCGATTGCTGCTGGCAAGGTCGTGATTGTTCTCGACGATGAGGATCGCGAGAACGAGGGAGATTACGTTTGTGCGGCAGAGCGGGTGACTTCAGAAAATATCAATTTCATGCTCGCTGGGCATGGCCAGTTGTGCTGCTCGATTCTGCCGTCGGTGTCCAAGCGTCTCGAATTGCGTCCGCTGGTGGAGGAAAACACATCGCCGCTGACGACAGCGTTTATGACCCCACTTGATTTCACAGGATGCAAGACTGGGATTACAGCTGCCGAGCGTGCGGAGACCATCCGTCGCCTGGCATCGGAGACCAGCAAGCCCGAGGATTTTGTCCGGCCGGGACACGTGTATCCGCTGTTGGCAAAAGAAGGAGGGGTGCTGCGTCGAGCTGGACATACCGAAGCCTCGATGGACTTGGCTCGCATGGCAGGATTGGCCCCAGCGGGTGTATTGTGCGAGATTCTGAATGCGGAGGGGGATCGCGCAACGCGCGATGAGTTAGTAGAACTGGCTCGCAAGCATCAGCTGGAGATCATCACCGTTGAGCAGCTCATCTCGCATCGACGGGTCAGTGAAAAACTCGTCTCGCGCGCGGCCCAATGCCCACTTCCAACTCGGTACGGGAATTTTGAAGTCACGGTGTATGATGTTCAATTCGAAACTCAAGAACCCATCGCATTGTCCCTCGGCAAACTGGATGACCCTAGCCTAGGGCCACCGCTTGTCCGCATGCATAGCAGCTGTTTCACTGGAGACTTGGTGGCTTCGCTTCGATGCGATTGTGGGGATCAGTTGCATTTAGCACTCGAAGCAATCGCACGCGAAGGTCGTGGCGTCTTGGTTTACCTTCCACAAGAAGGTCGAGGTATTGGATTGGCGCAAAAGATTCGCGCCTACGCGCTACAGGATGAAGGACTCGACACGGTCGAGGCTAACCATCGTTTAGGGTTCAAGGCGGACATGAGGGATTATGGAGTCGGTATCCAAATCCTCAAAGATTTAGGTCTTCGAGATATACGTTTGTTGACCAACAACCCGAAAAAGACCGAGGCCTTTAACCTGAGAGGTTTCGACCTAACGGTCGTGGATCAAGTTCCCATCATTTCTGAGGCCAACGAGCATAACGCGAATTATTTAGCAACCAAACGGGACAAAATGGGGCACTTGCTACCCTAGTTTTCGCGTCCATTCCACAGATCCGTGCGGATCAGGTACATTCTTTCCAAAATGA
>VGZN01000577.1 GCA_016872635.1 Planctomycetota bacterium
CCTCGGACCTGCGGGGTATCTGGAGGAATCCATAACGTGAAGTTAACCCCGAAGATCAGGCCACCCACCTCCTTTGATGGTTCCCATCGGATTCGGAAATACGGTGCATTCGCTTCAGGGTAGACGTCATAAGGAGCTGTCTGTGAAATGGCATCCAGCGAGTAAAGTCCAATCAGCAATAACGACGCAACACTCGCGTATGTAAGCTTCATGATTAAAAATCACGCAATAAGACGAAAGGAAAAACCATTCTACCACGTCGTAGTCACGGAAGTGGCAGCTCAAAAGATCATAGTCTAATCGATGACGTGGCGTGGATCATCTTCGGTAGGAGGATGTTTCCGGAACACACGCATCATCTAGCAGGATCGGTCCTTTTGGAGGAAACTGTTGCGCAGACGATTTTGGTTAATCTTCAGGTTCATCGATCGGAAAAAAAGTTATGGGCAACGCAACCTCCAAGTGGCCTCACCTGCAGTCCGAGATACAATCCCATCATGAGTGAAGAAGATGCATACGCGTTCGCACTTAGGGCCACGGCCTACCACGAGGCAGGGCACGCCGTGATGGCTTTGTTTCTGGGGAGACCGATCGATAAAGTGACGATAACTCCAGGCAAATCGGAGATTGGTGTCGAACGGTTAGGTGCTTGCCACGTCAAAAAAGGGAAAGGCAAAGGATCGAAGGACTGGTTGGAAGACGAGGTGATGATCCTGCTGGCGGGAATGGTCGCGGAGGCTCAAATCACTGGTCAGTACTGCGCTGCTGGTGCGGCACAAGACCTTCGCTTTGTTCGCAGGTTTTTGCAGTCGAGAGCGGTCGGTGAGCGACAAGTAGAGCGTCTGGAGCGACGATTATTGAGCAAAACCGAGAACCACTTGAGCGATCGCTCCCTATGGATCGCCGTCGAAAAGATCGCGGCCGAATTACTAAAGTCTCAAACGATCAGTGGCCGTGCAGCACGCCACCTTTTCGAAGAAGCAATTGTCGCGGAGAAAGGACGCTGAAGCTTGAGGATACGATCTCTTCGTTCCTCAAGCGATGCAGTCGCGTGCGATTGGTGCGGCCATGCATCCATGTTAAAGACTTATGGATGCAATGGCGTTTAAACTGTCGAAGATTACTTCAATGGCGAAAAGGCAGTAGGCTTTAGGAACCAACTCTTCACCGCACCGCCTGCGGTCAGAGAACCACCTGCTGCTTGCTCCGATTCGGTCCTGGCCTTGTTCCAAGCATCGTCTTGACGGAAGGAATCAAACGACGCCTTCGCTGCGTCTTCGCTCTTGTGCGTAATAAAGTAGACCAGTGCATTTCCGTCGGCGGGCAATTCGGCGCTGATCTCGGCGTTGCCTTTACCAACTGGCGAGACCGAGTTGAGCAGTTTCGCAGCAGGCATGGGTTCACCCTTTGCAATCGACCAGTAGACAACATTGGTCATGCCGTGTTTTTGAAAGAGGCCCAAGGTGTGGTTTTTAAATCGCTTGTTGAGAGCACCGAGGTTATTCGGGGTCGCGATGTAGGTGCGTAGTTCGAAGACACGATTACCGACGTCTTCCTTCTTGAGTTCTGGACTGTAGTCATTGACCGTCAAAAAGATTCGCTCAACACCCTTTACTGGCATTTTTCCGTCCACGGCTGCCGCTTTCGATTCGGACTGCCAAGCTGGATCCGCTTGAAACGCAGCCCATGCAGCATCGCATGATTTGCGGTCGGCATGTTTGATCAGTGTGACAACACGCTCATCGGTGGGGTCTGTTGGTACCCAAGCACCTACCAAGTCCAGTTTATGAATCGCCAGGAATTTCCGACCGGTTCCTTCCATCAGCTTGAGCATGTCGGCGCGACGTCCAACTTCAGGTGTATAGACTCGCATTTCGTAAAGTGCTTCTTCAGCACGGAGTGAAACAGCCGTTGAAAAAACCATCAGGAACAAAGCACTCGCAATCAAAAGCTTGGTCATCGTAAAAACTCGCTTGTGGAGGGGAATCACGGCATAAAAAATCTCGCTAGCAAGCTATCGAGCATCGATGGTAGACATGGCGAGGCGGGAATGCACACGCTCGATGCATTTCGGACAAACAACATTGCATTGCTCTCAGCCGTGCCAGACGTACCCATCAACTGGAACAAATTATCACAAATATAGGGTATGACAACGCATAGAAACGGGCAAAATTGAGTTGTTCAAAGAGTTTGCAACTCAAGAGCAGTTGCCAATCCGTTTGTGGAATGGACGCTTATTCGTCGTCCCACAACGTGCCATCGGAATCTTCATCGTCTTCTGTAGAGCCGACGAAAGCATCGATTTCCCGATCGACATGGACGTCACGGGATAATTTTTTGCGCTGCTTAGGGGATTTGGGCGTTTCATCCCAACCGTCCTCTCGACGGATCTTTTTTGAACGGCCTTTCCCGCCGCTACCTTCAGCACCTTCTGCTGGACTACGCATGGTTTCCCATTGTGCAACAGTGATAGCCACCTCGCGTGCTTGTGATCCATTGTACTCGCCAACAATTCCATCTTCCGCCATAAAATCGATGAGTCGGGCAGCGCGTCCGTAGCCGATTCCAAGTGCGCGTTGCAGTAGCGAACAACTTCCTCGGCCCTCGCGTACGACGATGTCGACGGCGGCTTCATAGAGGTCATCCCGCTTCTTAAACGAACCCGGTTTGATCTGCGAGTCTTCGTCTTGTGCTACCTTCAGTTGGACGAGTTCTTGCACGAAATTCTGTTCGCCGGTGCTGCAATGATCGACGATCGCATTGATTTCGTCATCGCTGAGATAGGTTCCTTGACCGCGAAGTAGTGTACTCGTCCCCGGCCATAGGAAGAGCATGTCACCATTGCCGAGCAACTTGTCCGCTCCGTTCTCGTCAAGGACAACTCGGCTGTCGGTTCGACTGGCGACTTGGAAGCTGATCCGAGCCGGGAGATTACTCTTGATCAAGCCGGTGATGACGTCGACGGTCGGTTTCTGCGTTGCAAGAATCAGGTGGATCCCGACGGCTCGGCTCTTTTGTGCCAATCGGATGATGTGTGCCTCGACCTCTTTACCAGCGGTCATCATCAAGTCTGCCATTTCGTCAGCAACGATGACGATGAATGGCAGGTGGTCTGGGATCAGTTCCGCTTCGTCGTCGTCTTCTGGCTTTAGCCGTTCGTGCAGTTCCTCGCGGCCGAGTTGGTTGTAGCTGGTGATATGCCGAACGCCAGCACGCGCAAGCAGCGAGTACCGTTCTTCCATCTTGTCGACGGCCCATGCGAGTATTGCTTCTGCCTTTCTCATGTCCGTAACAACTGGGTGCATCAGGTGCGGGAGGCGACCGTATCCGCTGAGTTCGACCATTTTGGGATCGATCATAAGCATGCGAACTTCGTCGGGTCGACGCGCCATCAGGATCGAACAAATGATGGAGTTCAAGCAAACGCTTTTACCGGTACCTGTGCGGCCGGCGATCAACAAGTGAGGCAAACTGGCAAGGTCTACCGAAAGTGGTTTTCCTGAAACGTCTTTGCCGAGGAAGAGTGG
>VGZN01000578.1 GCA_016872635.1 Planctomycetota bacterium
AACGATCTACGCGTTCGGGATTTGCTGTGCCATAGAAGTGGATTGGGCACCTTCAGCGGCGATCTGCTTTGGTGGGGGACGCCTTATTCCCCGCGAGAGATTTTGGAGCGTTCGGTTCACTTGAAGCCGACTAGTCCATTCCGGTCGAAGTTTGGCTATTCCAATGTGATGTATCTCGCCGCCGGGGAAGTGATTGCAGCAGTTTCTGGAAAACCGTGGGTCGAATTGGTGCAGCATCGGATCTTAGATCCACTCAAGATGGAGCGGACTCGGCTTTCTACGAAGTCGCTGGCGGAGATGCAAAATGTTGCGACTCCTCACAAGACGTACCTTGATCGTTCCGAGAAGATTGAATGGATGAATTGGGATTCGATGGTGGCTGCAGGAGGTGTTATCTCGAGCGTCTCCGATATGTCTCAGTGGCTGCGAATGCAATTGCGAAACGGGAAGCTCGAAAACGGAACGCCATTGTTTAGCGAAGCGGTGAGTTACGAAATGTGGCAGCCACATACCATCATTCCGATTTCTAAGGGGCGTTCTGCTCGGATGCCCAGCACCCATTTTCGAGCGTATGGACTTGGTTGGTCCCTCGCGGATTATCGGGGAGTGAAGCTCGTTGGGCATAGTGGCGGATACGATGGAATGTACTCGGAGGTGCTCATGGTGCCCGAGAAGAATTTAGGAGTCGTCGTATTGACCAATAGCATGACCAATATTGGAAACTCGATTACCTACCATGTGGTCGATCAGTTTCTCGGGGGAACCACACGGGACTGGAGCGAAGAAGGATTCCGTGAGTTCGCTAAGGCTCGGGCTGATTTCGCAGCTCGGATTCAGAAGTCGGTGACGCCAGTCTCCGAAAACACACGCCCCAGCCATCCCCAAGATAGCTACACGGGTCGTTATCGCTGCCCGTTGTATGGTGACGCGGTCGTCGAGGTGGTCGATGGCCGGCTAAAATTACGATTGCTACCTTACCCTGAACTGGTCGCAGATTTGGAGCATTTGCACTACGACACGTTCGCCATTCGATGGCGAAAGAAGTTCGCTTGGTTCGAAACTGGTTCTGCACACTTTGTGGCAGATGCCCAAGGGCGATTCAGCCAGATTCAGTTGGATGTCCCAAACGACGATCTTTGGTTTTACGAACTGGAATTGAAACGCATTTCTCCCTGATCATGGGAAATAGACCGCTGCAGGTGGCAGGATGGACTTTCCCGATAGCCTTCGACCCTTCCGTTAGCACGCTGGGGAGCCGGTAGCAGGGATGCCGATAGCAGTGTATCCGGGGTATCAAGGGAGAGAGGTCTCAGGCTAAGGCTTTAGCCACGGGGTGGCTTTGTCTTTAGCCCCGAGGATCCTACTGCCTCCCGATTCTCTATGCCTTCATTTTATTTCGTTCGCCTTTTGCAGCCTGCGGTTCGCCCGCTGCAATAGGGGGATCGAACCGATGAAACCCCCAAGGTGAAAATCGGAGGTAACCGGCGAAAACGGGCAACGTCCGACCTAGAAAAGCTCCGGCAAACGCGGCGATGCAACCGACATTTGGGGAAGGCGAACCTACGCTGGGAGTTTGCCCGGGAAGTTTTCGAGAAATCCACGAAACGGTACGGGTTTCTGCCTCAAAAGGGCGTGTTCAGTGCCGTTAGGTTGCGGTTTTCGGAAAATTTCTGGAAAATTTACCGGTTATACCGCCACACTATTGCTCGGTATTCCTCCGGCGGATAATGTTAAAGGCAATTAACGCCACGCTGTGGTTCGTGTGTTCTTTTCACATTTTTTTTGAAGGGTTTCTTATGAAGCTTAGGAATGTTCGCGGCTTCACCCTTGTAGAACTTCTGGTGGTCATCGCGATCATCGGGATTCTGGTGGGGCTCCTGTTGCCCGCGGTTCAGGCCGCGCGGGAAGCTGCACGACGTATGTCTTGCAGCAACAACATTCGCCAAGTTGGTTTGGCGTATTTGAATTATGAGTCTGCATACAAGAAGTTTCCTCCAGGATATGGCGGTCCAGCGCCTGGCGGAACGGGAATGGACGCTGACCCTAACGTCGGTCGTGTTGGTATCAACCGTTGGTCTGGTCTGTTGATGGTGTTGCCTCAAATGGAGCAACAAGCCCTCTACACCCAGATTTTCACCCAGCCCTACCGCAACCAAATCAACAACCAAACCTTGAACGCCTGGTTGTGGCCTTGGGATATGTGGAACGGAAATTATTTGCCATGGCGTACTCAGGTTGCGAACATTCGCTGCCCGTCGGACCCTGGCAAGATGAATCCGGATGCGACCTGGTTCGATGACGGTTCGGCTCGTACGAACTACGTCATGTGCTACGGTGACACCACCCAAGACAACGGTTCGGCATGGCACCCAGCGGCTAACCGCGGGATGTTCCAAGGTCGTTATCAGCGTCGAATGGCGGATGCAACCGACGGTAACGCGTACACCATTCTGTTGGGTGAAACCGGAACCACCCCAAGCCAAAACTTGGGATGGAACGCTGGTAAGGTTCGTATCCAAGGTAGCGTCGCTGTAAGTGTCGGTGGCATGGAAACCGGTGCAGGCGTTCGTCGTTGCAAGATGACAGCGATTGCTGACCGCTACGTACCTGGTACGAACATGGGTGGTCACTGGCGAGGAATTCGCTGGGCAGACGGCTTCCCAACATTCAGCGGTTTCAATACCATTCTTCCCCCAAATTCGGCTACCTGTAACGCAGGTCCTGGTGACTGGGATTGGGGTATCAACTCGGCAAGTAGTTACCACGGCAGCGGTGCACACGTTTGCTTTGGTGACAACAACGTCCGATTCATCCCCAACTCGGTTGACGCTGGCGATCTCAGCCGTGATCCCCCGCTCGGTATCGACGGTCCCCGATCGAACTTGCCAAGCCCATACGGTGCTTGGGGTGCGATGGGCTCCAAAGACGCTGGCGACAACTGGGATGCTTCCAGCATCGAGTAAAGCCTCGACGCAAGCGTAACACTAACCGCATGGACAGGCCTGCAGGAAACTGCAGGCCTGCTTCATTTTAGGGTCCTGTTTCACAGCGGTGGAAGAAACATCCTACACCGCAAACTCGCACCAATCGCACGTAAATCGCCGCTCCAACCATGGTGTATGTATTGGAATGCAAGTTTCTATGCTCCTTTCTATGGAGTACCTTGCAGTCGCTTTTTTGGAAAGCACAACTTGGTTGGATGGGGCGCCCTGCCAACTGTGTAAAAAAGATGGCAAGGGATTAGGGACCACGCGGCATAACTTCGTGCGTGGAGAGAATCGAACGTGTCCTTGGTTGGCGAAACAGGGCTTCGGGACCGACATTTTGCCGCGCGAAAAAAAGATTGCGAAAAAGCCATGTATGCTGCCGCTGGCTATTGCGTGTGATTTTTCCTCTGGATGGGTTTAACGGGAGCTTCGGCTGCATTGTGGTTCGTGTGTTCTTTTCACATTTTTTTTGAAGGGTTTCTTATGAAGCTTAGGAATGTTCGCGGCTTCACCCTTGTAGAACTTCTGGTGGTCATCG
>VGZN01000579.1 GCA_016872635.1 Planctomycetota bacterium
CGAGTTCTTCATTGAGTACGGCTAGAGTCATCAGAGCGTCTCTAGCGCCAGCGAGCCTCACATTCGCCTTGCTTTTCGGTAGCCAGGAGAGAACTTGCTGGATGTTGGTATCCTCTGGGCGACAACCATCGATGATAAAGAATCTGCCCAGGTCAGGGGCGTTCGGATGGCTCGGATCATCAGACGCAGTCGTTGACTCGGGTTGAGATACGGTTCCTGCGATCCAACTTGCAATCATGCTCGCCACGTTTCGGTCTTCGGAGGAGACGATCATGGCATTACGCCCTGCATTGCGTGTGAACTGTCGCACAATGGGCGGTTCGATCGATACGCTATCTCCTAGGATCCAGGGGATCGCGGAGGTGTCGCTGGGCTTGATGGCAGCGAGTGCCGATTGTACGGCGGAATGGTCCCAAATTGCAGGTTTGTGCCCTTCGAAAATGATGCGACGACCGATTGCGTTGGTTGTGGGTGCGTGTGGTACGGGGAAGTGGGGTAGCGCGCTGAGACGTTCCAACTGTTCGATTTTCTGCAGGAAGGATCCTTGAAAGTTTTGGTTACCTTCGATCCGTCCACCGATCTCGTTGTAAATACCTTGGCCAGAGTGACGCAATCGCTCTGCCGCAGTGTTATCTTCGCTGAGGATAAGCATAGCGTCTGAGCTATCGCATTGGAGTGCAATACGGACTGCCATTTGCGATAGGGTGGTTCGAGGCAGGGAGTAGGCGCCGCCGAGGGTTTGCGAAGCGAGGATCAAATGCATGCCAAACGATCGACCTTGACGTACGATTCGATCCATGAGCATCGAAGCTTGTTGCGACAATTTATCATCCTCGACAAACATCTCTTGGAATTCATCGATCACGATCAAGATCCGAGGGAGTCGGATTTCGGGGTGTTTCTTTTTCAGGCTTGGCAAATCCTGAACGCTCCAGCCACGAAAAGCTTCCCCTCGAGCGCTGAGAACGCGGTCGAGATATTCGAGGGTACTAAGACCAAATTCGCGACGGCTTTCAATCCCGATGATATCGGTATGGGACAATCCGAGCTCCGCGTAGACTTGGAACTCGACCCCTTTTTTGAAGTCGAGCAAGACCAATCGAAGTTCTTCGGGAGAGTAGTTCAGTGCTGCGCTACTGATCAAGGTATGTAGCAGTGAGGACTTTCCAGACCCTGTTTTTCCCGCGATCAAAACATGCTGCGAGGTTCCAGTCCCAAGTCGCACGAACTGCGGCCGACCAGCGTCCGATATTCCAATAGGTATATCGAGTCCCTCTGCCGAAGAAGCTTGTTGAATGGCATCGGGATCCGGCGAGATTGACGAAAACGGAACGATTCGTTTTCCAATGTTTGTAGCTGCCACCAGGTGATGTTGCATGATGCGTGCGAGGGACGCTTCGTCGGGTGGCGAAACCAATTCCATTGGAAACGTTTCAAACTCGGGGATTCCCACGGTGACCCTGCTGTCCGTTGTTATCCGGCTTGTCACGACGTCAACGGCTAACGGGTTCGAGTTGTTCTCATGAGCGATGTGGAGATGCAGCCCGTATTCCTTTAATTTCTTTCGATCTGCGAACGTTGGCCATACGATGTTTTCGGAGGACAATAAAATAACACCGACGCCACAGCGACCGCCCGACGATAAGATCGAGCAGAGGGACTGCCAAGAATGATCGTCCAGGCCAAAGGGAAACCCTGCCCAAACGATCAAGCGGTAAGGGATGGCCATGGGCCCCGCATTCTCGTTGTATTCATGGAGATTGCGATAACGATTTCTTAGACTTTGCTGAATGACGTCTTCAACGTGTCGAGCGGCGAGCGCCAGTTGGTCGGCAATATGGATAGGCTGGGTCCAAACGCGATGGTTTACCAACGACGGATCCACATCGGCGAGATGCATTAACCAAGAAAACTTTTTTCCCAAACCTTCAGGGTCGATAATGGTGGTTTGGAGCTTGCCCGCTGGAAGGGATGTGACCGCCCGTAATAGTACATTCCGAACGACTTGCGCGCCTTGATCAATGCAATTCGAGTCGGTTGAAACTAACAATCCCCCGTGGTGAAGAAGGTCATACGAAACTGGCCAAGGCGTTGTTTTATCAAAGCTATCAAGATAACCTCGCAAGGAATCCTTATCGATGTCGTCCGCGGGCAGCCCCATGCCTGGCTTCACAAAGCCGATCGGCCAAGCAAGATTATGGTTGGAGCGAGGCCAATCTCCTCGGTGGTATTGGTCCGAGTTCCATTCGGGGTAGTAGTCTTTCATGGATCGACGCACCTTAACTAATCGGTCGTTGATCGTGGAGATGGCGTCAGTCCATTTGCGTACGGAATTCGCTTGTGTCGCATCATAGGCGTCCCGTAGCGCTTTCAGTCGACTTTTATGTAGGCCTGTTGCTTGTTTGATTTCTGCATCGAACCTGGCCTCGAGGTCTTTGTACGCAGGTACAGCTTTACCCTGAATCTCACTGAATTTCCCCTGTCGCTTGTCAGCTAAGGACGCTCTAGCTTGGGCAGCAGTTTCAATCAATTCCTCTTTCTTCTTTCGATAGGCGCTTCTGAGTTCCTCGATCGTCTCACGATGCTTTGTTTCGAGCTCGATTAAACTTTCTGCATGGGAGCGATCCAACCGTTGGATGTCAGCGAGGTGGTTTTGATCGACGAGTACGCTTGCCCGTTGCAACAAAAGGTAGTTCTCTTTTTCTCGATCCACGATTTCCGGAAATACGCGTTTCAGGGTTCTCGTCACCCAAAGCGATAGCAAGAGTGACAGAATCCATGGAGCGACGACTAGGGTGACTAGGCCAATAGAGACCCAGATCAGGGGAGGTAGCGATGCTGAATATGCAGCTGCGGCAGCGGCAGTTCCGATTAGGAACCCAAGTGTGATCAACATCGGCAACCCAAATGTTTTGGCGAATCGGTTGGACTCCATGCGCGCGATACCAGCAGCCAACTCCTTTTTCGTCGCCTCTAAGGTCTTAGCGACTTCCGACAATGTCGCGAGTTGCTGAACCGCTTCTGCTCGAGGATGAGGATCGTGGCTGGTCCAATTGATCAACACTGGGTCTGAGGTTTTCACGCCGATCCATTCTCTGGCATCGTGCATTTGTTGCTCAATCTGTCGACGCTCTGATTCCAGCTTGAGTCGAACTCCGTCTCGTTTCTTGCTAGCTTCTGATTTTGTTGACTCGAGCTCTACTTGTAGGGATTTGCGTTTTTGATCGTAATCGGAATTAAGTTTTGTCTCGGACTGCCTTGAGTTTGCCTTCAGGGCAGCCAATTGCTTTTCTTCCTGATGGATGCACTCGAGAGTTTTCCGCTCGGCGACTCCCAACGACTCATCGAGAGATTGATCCCAATTGGTCAAGGCGTTGCTTAGAGAGGCCCTTTGCCGATCACGCAAGCGGACGAAAGCCGCTTTGAAATCTTCGTTTTCCCGATCGCTCAGTCGCGTCAGGTTTTCGAGCTCGTGCGATCTCGAATCTAGTAAGCGGTCCCATC
>VGZN01000580.1 GCA_016872635.1 Planctomycetota bacterium
TCGAAGTCAATCTGCCGGAAGATGACTCTTTAACCGTAACACCTGGTCAGAAGGTTACCTTCAAGGCTAGGGCGCTTCCCTTGGAAACGTTTCACGGAGAAATCGTACGCATTGCACCTACCACCCAGAAGCCAGTTGATCCTTTGGCTCCACAGAAACCAAGTACCAAACCCATGCTGGTACTTCATCGCCGCATTGAGGGAGTGGATGGAAAGCTCAAGTCGGGTATGAGTGGCTTCGCCCGCGTATCTCGAGGATGAAGCACGATAGGTAAAGTGCTCCAACTCTAGGCATACCAATACCTGCGTACCGAGTTTTGGTGGTAGCCTCCACGAATGTATTTCTTATCTGGTTAGTTAACTAGCCAGCGTTCTTGATCTTGCGTTGTTGCATGACTCTCATCGCTCTAAGTGGTCCGTGGTCGCGGATGGTTTCGCCGTTGCATTGGTGGAGAAAGTTGGTGGATTAGAGCGATTTCTGAGGCCTTGAATAAAGGCCTGGGCTGCTATCCGCAAGGGACGCCATCGGCGCGCCATCGATCAAGGAGATCTCATCTCCTTCCTTGAGGCCGGCAGTCGCGCCGATCCCGTCGCGTTTTAGCGATTTCACTGTGGTTCCAGTCTTTGGCTCCATGGTAATGTCGATGCATTTGGGATCGGGCATTGGGTAAATCAAATCCTGTGGAATAGGTTCGCCCTTTTTCCGATACCACGCTCGATACGCATCTCCGATTTGGTGGCAATGGACGCAACTCTGAACCACATTGCCTTCCCAATTCAGGTCGCGCTCATATTTGCTCGCCAGTCCTGGGATTTCGATAGGCAGTTGGAATGGTGTCGGTCCGCCTTGTTTTAGGGTCAGTTGATCTTTGGTTGTTTCCCAGTCTTCGAACAATCGTTGGGTCTTACGAAGCATCGATTGAATACCGGCAGTTTATGTTTCCATTTCGTCCAATTGGTGCTGCCACGAACCGAAACGAGCGATGAGTGTTCCTTGAGGGTGAAATACTAAGGTGGAGAAGGAAAGGTCATAATCAAATTGGAACTTTGAGAGATCAATTGCATTGGCGTTGATCAATCGCACGCATACAAATCCGTCGAGAAGGGGTTGCAGTTCTTTCGCTCGTAAAACGCTTTGATCGATTCCGGTACGTGCTTTGCACGGGACGCAGCGGAGGACGAATAGCAGCGGTTTGTTGGGCTTTTTGGCCGCATCGAACCCGGAATCAAGGTCGTTGTAGAGCCAACGTGCGTCGTCACTGAGCACATTCTGGTCGTTGCGGACGGCTTGTTCACGTCGATTCTTTTCGTCCGCGAGGGCAGCAGTCATAGAGACCAAAAGTGCGAGTGACAGAAACAAGCATTGTGAGCGTGTCATCGAGCAATCTCCTCGATATGTATGATGACGTGTTGTAACTCAATCTTGGTTGCAATCGGCGACGCGACAGTAATCGGTGGATTCGAGATGGCATTTTTAAAAGAGTCTGGGCATCCCATGTTGGCTTTGGATTTTGGATTCGGCCTGCGATGATCGTGTAAGCCTTAGTGCATCGATGCAACATTCGCTCGATCGGTCCATTTTGAGGCGTATTTTAGTGAATGGGCTGCCGCATGCGATCGTCGATAAATCGTTGGATGCTGTCGAAAAGCTGAGTTCTTTCTGGTTCCCAATGCATGTCGTGATATAGGTTTGGCCATTCAATCCACCGACACATGGCTTCTGAGCGGCTTGCAAATTCACGGCTGGCTGGACAGGATGTAATGCGATCACCTGATCCGTGCATTAAAAGAAGTGGAGTGGATAACTGGTTGGCATTCGCGATCGCCCATTCGCCAGCCTCGAGCATAGAAAGGCCAAGTGCTGCGGAGACGCGTTGATGGACCATTGGATCGTTCTCATAAGCTTCGGCTGCGGCGGGATCATGGGATAGCTCTGCTGGGTTTATCGCCGTAGAGAGAGTTAGGGTTGGCCAAGCCTTGCCGAGGAGTTTTGCGACCATCAGCTTCCACGCAGGGGGTGGGAAGGCTGTTCTCAACAGGGGACTGGTAGCGATAGCACCTGTCAGTAGATTCTTTTTTCTGAGGATATAATTAATAACGACACTGCCACCTAGGCTTTGGCCATAAAGGAATTTCGGGACCCCGGGGTAAGATTTTTCAAGCTGGCCTTCGAGCTGGCCAACATCCTCGACGAGTGTGTCGAAATGGGGTAGGGATCCACCGGTTTTTCCATGTCCCCGTTGATCCATCGCGATCACCGTCGCACCTTGATCGACAAAATACTCAGCAACATGTTGGTACCGTTGCGAGTGTTCACCTAAACCATGGACGATGCCAATCACGAATCGAGGCGAGGAGTCTCGTGCCCATCGACGACACACCACCTCAGGTTGGCCAACGCTCGGTGAGGTCGCTTGGATTTTCAGAATGAATTCATCGTTTTGCATAGTGTGCACGATCCTTGTTCTATGGACTCCTTCAAGACCAGGCGGCTTCGATTCCGATCCGCGAACAAGCCGGACGCAATGGATGAATGCACCCGCCCGTGTGAGCTATCGATCTATTTGAGTTCCGGATCTTTGTCCGCGTCCGACGTGTAATAGAGCTCTGAAGGAATCAAGAGTTCCTGGGGGACTTGGTCACCGTTAAAGTACTTGATGATTTGCTCGATGGTCATGCTTCCAATTCGGTCAGGAAACTGAATGGGATCGCAAAGAATCTTCCCCTCGCGAATCGCTTGCTTGCCTGTGATTTGGCCATCGAATCCGATGATTTTTACTTGGGCTTCTTTGTTGACCGCCTCCAGTGCGGCTCGAGCACCAAGTGCGGATGGATCGTTGATGGCGAAAATAGCAGCAAGATCAGGGTGTGCCTCAATCGCATCTTTGGCGGCCTTGAACCCTTCATCGCGAACTCCCCCACCGTCGAGTGTTGTTACCACATCGATTTTGTCACCGGTAGCTTTTTCGTTGTGCGAGTTCACGACCTCAAGGAATCCCTTCACTCGCAATTGGCATGACTCAGCTTGGGGGAAGTGGAGCACTGCTACCTTACCGCCGGTACCAGCGAGAAGCTTGACCAACGCATCTCCGGCAAGTTTGCCTCCTTGAAAGTTGTCGGTTGCGACGTGGCAGACAACTTTGGCTTGATCCCCTGCGTACTTGATGTCATTGGTAAATACCGGGATGCCAGCGGCATTCGCCTCGGCGATTGCTGGGCCGATGGACTGGGAATCGCATGGATTCAAAACAATGGCCGATACCCCTTTGACGATGAAGTCGTGCACATGGTCTGCTTGCTTCTTCACGTCGCGATCAGCAGACAAGACGATGACTTCATACCCCTGCTTTTCAGCCTCCGCCTTCATCGTGTCGGCGATCACGGTGAAAAATGGATTGGTGAGGGTCAAGGCGGAATAGCCAATCGTTCCCTTGCTTCCGGAAGCAACTGGCGGAATGGGGGCGGCTGTTCCGCTATTTGTCTCGGTGGGCGCCGC
>VGZN01000581.1 GCA_016872635.1 Planctomycetota bacterium
GTGCCACGTGCCGCGGCCATGCGAGCTTCTTCGCTACCTGCGACGACGCATCGCACGCGGCAATCGATGTCGGGCGGTAGCGTTGTCACGTAGGTGCTAAAGGTCGCTTGCCAGCGTTTCGATGGGGGAAGGATCGCGATCGATTCTGCCATCAACTCGAGCATCTGCGAGGATTGCTCTTCTGAAAAAACAATCCACGTGGGCTTATTGCTTGGCTGCATCCACGCGTTCGCAACCACACCTCCCCAACCCGCATCGCCGGTGATTCGCTCCCACGATTCGCACACCTCGGGGGATGAACTTAGTTGTGGCAAGTTGGGGCCGGTGGCTACCGTCTCGCACTGACCATCCCATGCGGTGCGCATCACGCCCGGTGATGCCATCAATGCCGCAGGACCGCAAGCGGGCGTCGACTGGGCCACGATATGATGTGCGATCTTGTTCGTTCGTTGGCTATAATCCAACCCGTAATCGGCGATCCGAGAAAGCAACGATACCGTGCGCCCTCCGACTTGGAATCGGAAGTGTGAATAAGCGACGGGGTTGCGGTTCGATTTGGGATCGTTGGGCGGGTAAAGATGCCGGTATCCGCTCAATGACTCCAGTTTCTGCGCGATATTGATCGGCATCCCAACCGTACTGATGACCGTACAAAACCCGCGGCTCCCCTGCTTGAGTCCCTGCGGCGCGGAGGTGTATAGCAATTCCAAACTCATGGTAGTTGTCCCTATTTGGTTTTTTCTACTCCACCGATCAAACCTGAACACCATTTGTTCAACGCGTAGAGCATTGGAACCTCAACCCAATACGGGTTCATATCACGCGGTCGCACACCAAATCCCCCTGTTTGCGGATCCGATTCGGGAGGGTGACCCGTGGCACTTACAGGAACAAACAGAACGTGCTTGGTGAACCCTTCGGCGCTTGCCACGATTTCTGGCGTGTATTGCCTCAAGAGATCTCCAACCTTCGTGGATACTTCTGCGATTCGCTGATTGTCCAAGAATTGGATTGGAGTTGAGCTCTTGTTGGTGTAAGGCGGTTCATGCGAAACATCTGGAAGCAACTCCTTCCAGCTATCCCATTTCGTTACCACGATAACAAGTGGACGTTGGTGCAATTGGTCCTCGCGAAGTCCTGCATGCCGCCGGACCCGCTGGATGGCTTCGACCAAAATCGTATCCTGCCGTGTGACACTTTCTCGTGCCAACCGCTCCGAGCGATTTTGCATCTGCGGGTCTTTGGTCTTACCTTGGCATGCCCGTCGGAATCGTGCATCCTGCGTCGGATCAAAGAGAAAAAAAAGAACCCTTGAGAGGGCCAGGTGCCGAGTGACCGGAGCCGTGGATGAGTCGCTTCCAGGCAGGAAGTGCTCCCCAGCGTTGTCGTACAGACACATCACTCTAGAGACCAGCGACGATTTCTCGTGGTTGGGATGCTTCGCCATCGGCTGCAGATTAAAGAGAAACGGCCGCGGATAACTAACCACATGCGTTCCCATATTCACTCGATCGTACAGGTCGCCATCGAGTTGTGTCTTGGCGATCGAGACCAATGCATCAGGGTTAGGATTGAGGAACTGCTGCTCTTCGTACTCGTGCAAACGGGCATTGGCAACCGGATCGGTATCCGTCATGACGACACCGAACTTTGACGGTAGTAACTGTCGCATCTGCCACGTCATCGAGGCAAGGAAGTAACTCTTACCCGATGCAGGTGCACCGAGGATGGAGAAGAAAACTGGCGCAATCTGGTAAAGAGGGCGGGCGACTTCCAAGTGGCACGACGGACAAGCGAGTCGGCTCGTACGCTGCCCTTCTGGATCCACAGCTTCTCCGTCCGCGGTGAACCGGGAGGGGAGAAACCGCACCATTTGCTGATCCCCTAGTTTCACATCCCCGAAGAGGTTCGGGTGGTCCGAGGCGATCCAAAGCGATTCCTCGGGCGAGTACTCGTGCCAGCAATGGGGGCAGGTGATCCTACTCCGGATGGTGTAGGGAAGCGTGGTTTCAGACATTGGCGGTGGGTTACTTGATGATATCGAAATCGTGTCATTTTGCGAAATGCATTCTCAATGACTTTTAGCGATCAATCCAGAATCAAGTGCCAGGATTCCGTCCAATTTTAAAGAATCAGCGGCGCCCCCTCTTTTGGATTGCTTCGGTTGGGTTGCTGGAGTATCCATTTTCAAAAATTTTGGCAGGTTTCTTGGGTTTAGAACGCCTTATACCATTGGGCGTGTATCTTGGCTCGCGGTAATCGCTCCATGGCTTTCGTTACTTTTGGAGTTTTCCATGCAAATACGATTAGTTTTTATTCTTCATTTCTGCATCTCGCTCCTCGTTTGTTTTACCAATGACTCTTGGAGTCAAGACGGACTGGGCCTGGATCAGGAACCGCAAGGGATCGAGATCACGAATAGCGAGGAGGACTTTATCTCCCGGCCCAGAACATGGACGGCCGCATCGGACGGTTCAAAAACGATTTCGGCGAGTATCGTGAAGGTCAACCCGACTACAGTGGTTCTGAAAATGGAGGATAGCGGTCAGGAAAAAGTCGTTCGCAAGGGGACGCTTTCCAAAAAGGACCAGATCTACCTTGATCTGGTCTATTTGATCGCCGATGACAACGCCCAATTCGGACAATTGCAATCGATTTTTGATGGGTTTCAAACAGGCAAATACCCCAAGGTCGAGGACATCCAACCTCTCCATACTAAATATCCAAAATCGCCATATGCGACCATGCTTATGGGGATTGCTGCCGTCAACTCACACCCGGATTATGACAAGGCCGTTCCATACTTCGAAAAAGCGGTGAAGAATGTCGCAGAAAGGCATGCTTTGGTGAATAACATCATGCCTACGACGTATATCTCGTGTTGCGTGAACTGCGCCTTAGCGCAATGGCGAGCAGGAGGCGGATCTGTTTCGGTGAAGTTGCTGGATGACGCCTCAAAGTTTTCTGAAACTCCGGAATTTGTCTTCCATAACGGGAACCTAATGGCGAAAGAGGATGGCTTTCGAATGGAGAAACTAAAGCTATCTGGAAAACCAAAGGCTACATTGAGGTCGATCCTCGCGAAGCAAACCAATACGAAATCGAAAAACTTCAAAGAAGATAAGTTCTACTTTTCGTTAAACCTCGATCCACCACCATCGCTACACACACTCGATGAGGTGATTCAAGATTTCCTAGATAATGGGAAAGATGCAAACGCTTTTTACGCAAAGGAAAAACCGTTCCAAGACCTACTCGCTAGCAAGAATCTGCCTTATGAGCCATGGTGCAGGAACTGCAATGGTAGAGGATTAATACGATGTCCAAACAAATGCAATCGGGGTGTCGTGTCGGTTCCAAAGGTAGTACTCGAGGCAGTGAATACATTGAACGGAAAACCTATCTACAACGAACGTTACGTGGATGCGCCATGCCCAACGTGTAATGGCAAGGGAGTGGCTGGTAACTGCGAAGTATGCCGTGGTTCC
>VGZN01000582.1 GCA_016872635.1 Planctomycetota bacterium
TCATTTTCGGGAATTCGACGCGCGGCAGTGATGGGAAGTTTGCGTTTGCGCCCAACGCGACGCCATACAACGGAGTCAAACTGACCGGTGCTTTGGGAGGCAGTGGCGCAACCGGCAGTGTTAATTTGTTCTTTGGTAATCTTCACGGTCTCGCTTCGTTCCAAACACAGCATCAGGCTACATCGACCTACCTGGAACGCGATATCGTATTGGTAATCGATCGATCTGGATCCATGGCGGGGCAGAAATGGAAGGACTTGATCGATGCCATCGCCATTTTTGTTGCGACGGTCAACGAAACCGTCACCAAGGAATACATGGGCCTCGCAAGTTACTCCAGTACAGCCACTCAGGATGTGCAGTACATCTTGGACTTGAACGCGATCAATACGAAAGCGAAACAGCTTTTTGTTGGTGGCAATACGAGTATTTCCGCAGGTATCAGCGCTGGATACGAAATCATCAAGACCGGAAGGTCCAAGCTCTTCGTCGATCGAACGATGGTGGTTATGACGGATGGAAAGCACAACACGGGAGTCGAGCCGATCATACCTGCACGCGTCGTAGCGGCGGATGGAGTGGTCATCCATACCATCACCTTCGGAGCTGGTGCTGACGCGGCAAGAATGTCGGCGATAGCGTCCGTTGGTCGAGGGCGTTATTTACATGCTGACAATGGAACGCAACTCAAGGCTGCATTTCGGGAAATCGCACTTACTCTTAGCACGATGTTAACCGATTGAATGAGCCCGTTGGTGTGATCCTTGATGTTCAGCATTCCTGACAAAGTGTCGCTAAATAGATAGAAATCATGAAACGCAAAAACGGCAGAAAACGTGGTCAAACGATGGCACGCCAAGGGGCTGCGATCGTTGAATTCGCATTGGTCGCGAGTATCATTTTTATGGCGTTCCTGGGAGCGTGCGAGTTTTGTAGACTGTCGATGATGAGGCACTCTTTGGACAATGCTGTTTACGAGGCGGCGCGACGAAGTATTGTATCAGGTGCGACTGCCAGTGAGATTACGGCTAACGCGAAGTCGATCATGGCTACACTTGGGATCAGCAAGGTCAACGTTACGGTCGAGCCCAGTGTTATTACTGACACGACCGAATTTGTTACTGTCAAGGTGGCTGTGCCGCTCAAGAGCAGCACCGATCCGAACGCTCCGGCGATGACTCGGTCGCTGAAAATGAGACGCGAACGCTCTCTGTAGTGGTCGTCGTTGCGGTAAGTCATGGGCGATCATTCAGTAAAAGCTCGCTTTTCGCGGTAGTAGCGTTTTTTCAGGCCTTGTAGGTTGAATCACTGACTTCGGCACTCTATAACGAACGAGTACTGCTCACGCTCGTTCCTGCCAACGATCACGCTGCCGCGGTTAAAACGTGTTTCTGAGTCGTGCTTACCAGTGTTCGTTCCTCCCATCGGATTGCCGTACCACGATTGTGTTGCGCTCGTTTGCACTAAATCTCACTCTCGTTGTTGCACTCGTCTACGGTTCCTCGCCACTGGGGTCGGTGGTTGCTCAAGAACCCATTAGAGATCGATGGACCGACGAGCAACTCGCGTTCTTCGAATCGAAGGTTCTTCCGACGCTTCAGGAAAAGTGCTACGGTTGCCATTCTCATGCGACCGAATTCAGTGGAAATCTAGCCTTGGACTTCGCAAGCGGATGGCGAGTGGGTGGGGATCGCGGACCGGCCATCGAAGTTGGAAATCCTGATGCGAGCTTGTTGATCCGTGCCGTGGAGGGGAAAGAGGAGGGATTAAAAATGCCTCCTGACGAATCCCTCAACGCCGAACAGATTTTATGGCTTAGGCGTTGGATCGAGCAAGGCACAGCGGATCCTAGGCACACTCCGCCACAAGCGAATTCAGATGGCCCATGGTGGTCTCTACAGCCAATACAAAAATCTGTTCCACCTCTCATCGAAGATCGCGAGGTTTCGATTGCTAATCCAATCGACGCATTCATTGAGGATGGCTTGGCACAGCATCAGTTAACCAGGAATGAGTCAACGGATCGGCGCGCATTGCTTCGTCGACTCACTGTCGATTTGCATGGATTGCTCCCGACGATGGAGGAGTTAGATGCCTTTGTCAACGATGGCCGTCCGGACGCTTACGAGCGAGTTGTCGATCAACTGCTTGCTTCTCCAAGGTATGGTGAACGCTGGGCCAGGCACTGGTTCGATTGGATTCACTTTGCCGATTCTCATGGCTTTGAACATGACGTCATGCGATTGCACGCTTGGCGATATAGAGATTATGTCATCTCGGCCTTGAACCATGATATACCCTGGATGGAATGGGTCGAGCAGCAGCTAGCAGTGGATGCGCTTTATCCCGAGCGTCATGACCTCATTCCCGCCTTGGGTTTTATCGCAGCGGGCCCTTGGGATCAAAGTACAGCAGCCACAGCACAGACCACTTTTGATTATCAGGACAGAGATGACATGGTAACGCAGACCATGTCGGTCCTCGCAAGCGCAACTGTGCACTGTGCTCGTTGTCATAACCACAAATTCGATCCGATCACGCAGGCAGACTATTACGCATTGCAGACGGTGTTTGCAGGAGTCGGACGTGGAAATGTTCCGTTTGATTCGGATCCCTCGATTGCACGCCAGCGAGCTGAGGCACAGCGATGGCAGAGGGGGGCAACGGAGCGCGATTCCATGATGCTTACTAACGCGGTGGCCAATCAAGCGGTGACGGCGTGGGAGCAGTCGTATCACCAAACCGAGGTGCATTGGGAAACCGTGTCTCCCAGTATGGTGATCGCAACCGAAGGTACCACCTTATTGATCGATTCGGATCGCACCATCATCGCATCGGGCGCGCGGCCGGAACGTGAAACGACGGTGGTGACATTTGAAACACCGCTGGAGCAATTGACTGGATTGCGATTGGATGTCTTTCGGCACGAGGAATTGCCGATGTCGGGGCCGGGTCGAAATGATAACGGTAATTTTCACCTCAGTGAAATTGTGGTAGAGCATTTCCGGCAAGGGATGGCGACATCGACGATAGTTCCAATCGGTTTGAGCAGCGCCGATTTTGATCAAGAGGGATGGACGGTGGCGCATGCCATCGATGGGAATCCAAAAACGGCTTGGGGGATTCATCCTCAAGTGTCCAAGGATCATACGGCGATCTTCGGTTTTCGAGTACCTATTTCCGTGTCCAAGGGGGATCGGTTCGTTGTCCAATTGAAACAATGGCATGGTGGGTTCCATACGATTGGGCGATTTCGATTGAGTGTTACTGATTCGCCCATTTCGACGTTGGCGTTGATTCCATCGAAAGTGGAATCCATATTGAAGGTTCCGATTCAGGAGCGGAGTACTGCGGACCGGATCGAGCTCGCAGCGCATGTGATCCTCGAGCAGGCCAAGCGGCAATTGAGTGGACTGCCGCCTACGGACTTCGTCTACGCTGGTGCGCCCGCGTTCGTGAATCTTCCCCAGAGTGAGTTTTATAA
>VGZN01000583.1 GCA_016872635.1 Planctomycetota bacterium
ACTTGGGCATACGCCGCTTCCATCGGATCGTCGAGCACGCGATCATGCCCAAAATCTCGCTTGTACAATTGCACAAACTTTTGATTCTCCGCGGAGTCAACCGACTGGAAGTAACTCCAAACGGCGTAGTGTCCTTGGGTGGTCACCGGAGGCAATACCCGCAGTTCCCCTTCGCCGACACTCGTAGCGACGACCGGCAACTGCGATGCAGTGACCCCTCGTTCATGGAGAGTACGATAAAAATTGATGTTGCTATCTCCGTTGATCGTACTCAAAACCAAGTCGGGTTTGGCAGCTAGGATTTGATCGATCGCTGGTCCAAAATCGCGTTGCCCTAACGGAACGTAGATCTCGCCACTTGGCGCTATAGATTTTGTCTCTAAGTATTTCTTGACGATGTAATTCGCAGTGCGCGGGTAAACGTAATCGCTACCGATCAAGAAAATCTTTTTCTTGCTGCCACCATCGTTCGATAAAAATCAATCGATCGCGGGAAGAATCTGTTGATTGGGTGTGCTACCGGAATAGAAAACATTACGCGAGGATTCATTTCCCTCGTATTGCAACGGAGAAAAAAGGAGCTTGTTGGATTGCTCGAAGATCGGCAGTACCGCTTCCCGATCGGCTGACATCCAGCAACCGAAGACCACATCTACTCGATGCTTTTCGATCAAATCGGTAGCTCGCCATTGGAAATGGTCTTGGCGGGAGTGACCGTCTTTCACGATCGGTTCCAGTTGTCTCCCGAGTACGCCACCCGCTTTGTTGATTTCTTCAATCGCCAGGATTTCCGCATGGCGAAGCGACGTTTCGCTGATCGCCATCGTCCCGGTCTGAGAGTGCAGTATTCCGACACGGATCGGTTCAGGCCCAACCTTTTTCTTCAGAGATTCAATCCAGTCGAAGTTAGGCTTGTTGCAACCAATGGTACAAATCAGAAAAGGGATAACCAGGAACCAACTCGGCAACGAGAGATCGCAGGTCCATTCGCATTGAGGCTTTGGCATTGCCACTGAGGCATTGCGACTGGTGAATCGGAGGGGAAGTCGGATCATGGGAGCAGTTCTGAGATGGGGTGGCCTATTGGACCGTAGGTAGGAAGGATTGGGTCACTCTTCCATCAGGTTTTTATGGATCTCCTCAAACGGTGCCGAGGAGATGCTGATCTCGCCTCGGAAAGGATTATCCAGAGATGCGATTAAGAAGATCATCAAGCCCATGAAGGCCGCTAGGAAGCCGCCCAGGAACATATGGCTGACAAGTTTCATGTCGAAGAGCCACACGAGCGCGATATTCATCAGCGCTCCGACGAGGACCACAATCCACATCACCGCCGGAATCGATGTCGTCACGGAAAAGACGCGCAGACGACGCGCCTCGAGATAGTTGTTGAATTATCGCAATGCTTCCGCATGGATGATCTCTTGGCCTTTCGTCTTCGGCTCAAATTCAGCCAGTCGTTCATGGATAGCGAGCATGCGAATATTACCTTCCTCGGGCACAATTCCGCGCCGCTGTAAAGGCCATGCGTATTTAACGACATACCGGGTGTAGTCGCGAAGTAACCAAATCAGATTATGACGTTCCGGTTCCGGATAGATTTTGATGTCTTGGATGAGGGCTGAGAGGGTGGATGCTTCTTTGGATACCACCGTCTCGACACTCGTATAATTTTGGTAGGCCGCAACAGCAAGCAATCCTAGGAGCAAACCGTAAAATACACCGAAGCAAGCCAGCATGTACCCGACCAAATCGTTGAGACCAGCGCGGCGCTTGAGAAATGCTCGCAAGATCGGTCGGAAGAATACAGCTCCAACCCAGCTGAATCCGACGAAGACAGCCGCGATTATCACTGCCAACTGTGGCGACGGAATATCATAGATCCAATAAAACATGCCTACTCACGCAGGCACCGCCTTTCAAAAGTAGACTTCGACAAACCGTCGTCCTCACTGAAGTTGCTAACTACTAGACCCCGTTTAGGATCTTGCACAAAAACAATCAGGAAGAGTGGTTCGTCGAGCCTGCCTTCGATCGAGATGTCCGGTACCTTGCTGTACGACTCAAGTTGTGATCAGGACACTAGCACGATTATGGGTTCGTTTGCCTTGGTTTACCAGTTGCTGTCGATACGATCTCGGAAAACATCCTGCCTCGGCGCATGCTTGGCAGAGTAATTTCACTTACTACCCTCCACGACGGTGTCTGAAGAAACCTTGTTAGTACTTCAGAAGAGATTCGATTCGGTAGGGGGTCAGTTGCTCGCGCCCCGCTAGTCCAGCGAGTTCGATGCAAAAGAGGCATCCTGCAATTTGTGCTTGGTAGTGCTCTACCAATCGGCAACATGCACCGACAGTACCACCGGTGGCGAGCAAATCGTCCACAATCCAAACGCGTTGACCGGGTTGAAGAGCATCGGTGTGCATTTCCAACGTATCGCTTCCGTACTCGAGATCGTAGGAGTAAGAATGCGTATTGAACGGGAGTTTACCGGGCTTTCGAACGGGCACGAAGGCGGCGCCCAACTCGATAGCCAGGGGGGAGGCAAAAATGAAACCGCGAGCTTCGGCGGCGACCAAGGCATCGATCTTTTCACCGCGGATCAGATCTGCCATGCGAGCGATCGTTTCACGAAACGCACTTGGGTTACCGAGCATGGGGGTGATATCGCGAAACAAAATTCCCGGCTTTGGGAAGTCTGGGATTGCGCGGATGTACTGTTCCAAATTCAATTGCGGTTGCCGTTCCATGATTGCGTACTCGGCTCGTTGGTTCCAATGGATTGCGATAGGACTTCGGTGTACTAGGAGCGTGAGTATAGACCGACTCGGGATAGACTTCTAGCGTAGTGTACGAATGTGTCCCGTGATCGAATGGGCCGCTGGCGATCAAGCTCAAAGTCGGATTCGGGGGCGTTTGGGCTCAGGGGGTGGTGCGATGGGCAAGTGGATCTCGATGGTGCATCCAGCATGGGATTCGGAATGGATATGAAAGCGGCCATGGTGGGATTCGACAATGCGTCGGACAACAGCCAATGAGACGCCGAGTCCTCGACCAAATTCACGGCCACTGTAGAACAGATCGGTTGCCTGGCGAGCTGCCGTGGCTGACAGTCCAGGGCCAGTATCCCGAACAGAAATGCACACCCAGCCTTCTTGAGCAATGCTATTCTCGTTCCTCAACGCATGCCCATGTGCGTGTCGGTGGATGGGATTGATCACCGGGGAGTACGTTGCTGGTTTCGACGAATCCGAGTGGATCGAAGATGGGCTGTGCGAATATGGACTGGGTGTGTCAGTGCGGCATTCCCATACCACCATTGCATGAGGAGGGCAAACATCGATGGCATTTTGACCCACCAGTCGCAACACTTCCGTCAGTGCATCGGAGTCGATATTTGCGTAGATCGGCTCGTCGGATCCATGGTAGGACCATTCCAGTTGTGCTTCGTGAGCCTTCGTTCGCATTGATTCCACA
>VGZN01000584.1 GCA_016872635.1 Planctomycetota bacterium
GTCGGTACCGCGTTGCTTGCGGCTGTTTTTACTCCTGAAATCGCAACCGCTCAGGACCCACGGCTCGATCGGCAATTCCCGGAACTCGCAGCGGCGCTGGCTCGTCGAGATCCCATCGCCGTTCGAAACCAGATCGATGCACTCGACCCCCAATCGAAACAGCGAGTCCTGACCGCTCTGCATGCCATGCGTTGGAACCCGAGCGGTGTCGCTCCTGGTGGAGTGCCCGGCGGATTCGCGGGCAACCCGTTCGGTAACCCACCCGGCCTCGGAGGTGCAAATGGTGGTGGTGCCGCTGGTGGTGCGTCGATGGCGAACTTCAGCGAACTCATGCAGTTAATCGAATCGACGATCACTCCTGACCAGTGGACGAATGCAGGTGGCACGTCGACGATGAATCCTTTCCGCCAAGGTGTACGGATCGACCCGGCAGGCGTGATCGAGCGGTTGGACCCGATGAAGATCGACGGCGGTCCTAAGCTTCGCAACGTTCCCGCTCCAAAACTCGATAACGCCACTTCGATCATTTCGCTCACGCAACTCGGTGATTGGCAACAGCAAACCAAACTCCGTTGGATCTCTCTGCATCAACTCGATCGTCAACTCAAAGAGCAAAAAGAAAACGGACTCGGTGCAGGAATCGCCGCTGAGTTGCTCGGCGGCTTATGCCGGATCGATTACGTTGCCTACGATGCCTCGAGCCGAGAATGGTTCCTCGGAGGACCAGCAGGAAACATCGTCGCTGATGCTGCGGGAACGTTGATTCATAACGAATTGAAGCTTCCTCCAGTACTCCTCGAGGATCTACTTTCGATCGCCCCTCAGGTCCTCCGCAATCGTGGCGAGTTCGGCTGCTCGATCGATCCCGATCCTGACCGATTGGTCACCGCGTACAAAATGGCCGGTCAACCTGGTTCTATCCGAAAACTCCGCCGCGATCCCGATGGATGGGCCGAGGAATGGAAGGAAACTCTCGGGCGTCAACACGCGAACATCATCGGCTTGCCCGCAGACTCGCCGACTGGCTATGCACTTCTCATCGCCGATGCACACATGAAACGATTGGCCCTGGGACTTGAACCCAGCGTCGACGGCGTGAAAAACTACTGGCTGGAAACAGAACTGCGGGGACGCAAGTCCAGCGAATCGATGGTCCGCTGGTGGTTCTCATGCTTGCAAAGCCGCATTCCCTACGACCCTGACAAGAAGATCTACCATCTCGAATCACCCAACGTTCAGGTCCTGAGTGAAACGCAGATGATGGATGTCAAAGGAGAGAGGAAGGTTTCCGAGCGGCAAGACGGCGCGGCGGACACCTTCGCCAAGAACTTTACAGCTCGTTTCGATGCCTTGCAAAAGGCCCATCCGATCTACGGACGCCTACGTCATATCTTCGATCTAGCGATCGCCCTGGAACTGATTCGAAATGAAATCGACAATGGCTCCGGCGACAAGTTTTCAGTCCTTGGAAGCCCAGCCTTTGCTCCTCGTTTGCCAACCGCTCCTAAAGAGATCGATTCGATTGTGGCGACTCGCAAGATGGGGGACGGATCGATATCAGCCATCGTCAGCGGCGGCGTTTCGATCGACACGCGAGCGATCGTAACACGACTTCGCGAGCATGCGTCCCTCGGTGAAAAAGTATCCCTCGAGCGATCCCCTGGCGAATCGAACGAGTCCGAGGAATCGCTCGACAAATCGTTTTGGAGATAGTCGCTGCGGCTATTCTAGGAGCGTGGAGTGCGATCGACACTCTCGATCGCTTCTCCCAAGTTTCGCGTCAAAATTAGATACGCTCGAACTTCACCTGCAGTTGGGCTTCCGTTAGGGAACTGCCCAAGCAGTGCCCGTCACTACACTCGCTTGAGACAATGCCCCTCGCAAGCTGATCGGTATTGGCCCTAGGGTCCACGGTGCACACGAACCCGGACGGTAGTAGCCCAGTGGGTACTGGCACTCGTTCATCGGATGAATACCCATGTTGTATGGCAATAATGCGACACTTCCAAAGAAGTTCAAAGTCGATATCGCAGGTTGTACTACCGGTCCCCATTCATGTCCATAACGTTCCAACTGGACATCCTCGAAGTAAAGCGGCTTGTGGCACGCGCCGGTGGCCTTCCACGTAAACGTCGAATCCGCAAACATACGGGCTTCGAAACCTTGGTCACCGAGCGAACATGTGACCGGCACACCCCATACCTCGGCGATGTAGGCTTGATCTCCATCGCTAAGCTTTCTCAGCAAGTACGAGGTTCGCGTTCCATCCGCTTGTTCGATGAGAGCTGCGCCAAAAACCAAATCGATCAATCGGCCTTGCGCGACGACTTGACCATCGTAGTCGTACCATGTTCGGCTCGGAGCTTTCTCGACGAACGACTCTTTAGTATAGGAATTGATCCGATCCTGACCTTGATAGCCTTGGACAAATCCTGGGGACGAATCGACCCTCACGTTTTTGATGTCCGTGTTCATCGCAAAGTTTCGCACCTCGTCACAATTCGCGATCGATCGATTTTGTCGCGTCGGTGGCATCGGAGGTAGATCGTCATCACCAAAGACAGAGTCACTAGGGACGCTGCGATCCGATGGCGAGGTAGGCAAACGCTCAGGTAACATCGGTTCAGGTTGTCGCTGCGGAAAGGGATTCGGTACGACTTGGCCAGGTCGGGGTGAATCGGTCGCAGGAGGCACTGGAACGGAATCGCGAAACGGTGGTACGACGATTGGGTCCCGACTTGGCAGTTTTGGTAGCAAGGAATTGGTACCCTCGGCCCCAGGAACTGTCGGCAACGAGGGGGGTGCAATGTCGCTTTCCGTCGGTGCTAAGCTCGGTTGTGCCGCTGGTGGCAGAATAGCTGGCGGCACGGCGGCTTGCGGAACTGCGGTTTGCGGGAGCCCCAATGAAGGCTCTTGTGCGGGTACTTGTTGGCGAGTGAGTAAGCTGGAGGGGGCTCGGTTGGGTTTGACACCTTGAACCGAGCCACGATTCGATGGCCTGCTTTCTGTCCGTTCTGTCCATGGAGCGGGTTCGCTCGATGGTACAGCGAGATTCACCGCAGGTGCCCCGGCTTGAACCGATCCATTTTCAGATTGCTGGAAGGCGGCGAGTTGTATGTCCGTAGCGGATGGGGGAGCAACGCTAGGACCTGCAGGAATCAAGTTGAGTCGCTGCCCGCCTCGTTCATCAATCGGCGTAAATTGCTTTGCAGCGGAGAATTTTGCAGGCTCTGCTCCCATAGCGGCTCCACCAAGCTGCGAACCATCAGTGTTTGATGAAGAGCCAGTGTTGGTAACGGAGCTAGTATTGGTAGCAGCAACAGGCATAGAGACGATCGGTCTCTCGACTTGAGACCATTGCATCGGTGTCCATTGAGACGCCGAAGAGTTGTTGTTGTTGTATACAACGCTGTCCGAAGAGGCGTGCATACCTTGATCGGCAGGCATCGAATCTATGGTGGGAG
>VGZN01000585.1 GCA_016872635.1 Planctomycetota bacterium
TAGCAACCTATCCTGATGACTCGCCGGAAGCGATGAAGGAAGAAGCAAAGCTGCAGGGTTATGATTTCCCGTATCTGTACGATGGAACACAGGAAATAGCACAGGCATACCGCGCTGCTTGCACTCCAGACTTTTTTGTTTTCGATGCGAATCGGAAACTTGCATACCGTGGCCAGTTGGATGATTCGAGGCCGAGGAATGGTATTCCTGTCACCGGCAAGGACCTTCGCAACGCTCTCGACTTGATAGTGTCTGGGCAGAATGCACCAGCCGAGCAGCGTCCCAGTATCGGCTGCAATATCAAGTGGCATGCCGGGAAGGAGCCGTCCTACTTCAACCCATCAGGCGTTCAATAGACTTGGCATAGGCGAGCGCCTAGACCGGTCGAAGACAACCAACAAAGGAATCTGGCAGTGGAAACCCTAAAACGGCTGCGCGTGGGTCTTGGGTTCGATTCGCATCGTATCGAACCAAGTGGTCCAATGATCCTAGGAGGCATTCGGCTTGATGTCGATTTACATTTTGTGGGTCATTCAGATGCTGATGTACTGTTGCACGCGATCACCGATGCGGTACTCAGCGGAGCTGGGCTTCCTGATATTGGTCAATTGTTCCCAAACACTGAGGAAATCAATCGGGGTCGTGACTCTGCAGAGATGCTCTCACAAGCTATGCAGGCGGTTCGCGATTCGGGTTGGGAATTGATCAATCTGGATGCCGTCGTACAGATCGAGCAACCCAAACTCGCGCACCACAAACTCGCCATGAGGCAACGTATCGCCACCATCCTCGACGTTACCGTTGATGAAGTATCGCTCAAGGGGAAAACTGGTGAGGGAATTGGCGAGATTGGCCGCGGCGAGCTAGCGACCGCTCAATGTGTTGCTTTACTTTACAAAAACCAATTGTAAAAAATTGACCGGAGAGACTCGACTTTTTTGGTCGCGTTAAGCCATAGCGAGTTTTAAAGTTGGACGCTATTCGACTTTTTGGGTTTCAATCGCCCGCAGCAAGGTTTGTCGCAAGGTGTAAAGTCGAGTGGGCTCGCTGACTTTTTTCCCTTCGAAATCGGTTACATAGAAGACGTCGACGACTTGGTCGAGGTGCGTACTGACTTTGGCAATCTGCAAATCCAACTGCAGATCGAATAAGGTTTTCGAGATATCGTACAGCAAGCCCGTTCTGTCGTAGGCAAATACGGTCACGATAGTAAAGTCGTCCGAGGTACTATTGTCGAATCTAATCTGCGTAGGTTGGTTTCGTGCGGCGGATGCTTCGACGGTGGATTTCGTTTTCCAAACACGACGAAACGATGGAGGCGATGCTTCAGTCGCAAGGATCGAATCCACGATCGTTTTGGATACCTCTGCGATTCGATGCGGTGGCGATGCACCACCATAGTCCGGATCGTCAACAACAAACCTGTCCCAAGCAAACGGACCTGGTTGGGTATGAATCTCCGCAGACAAGATGCTAAGACCTTGACTGGTCAAGGCACCTGTAACGCGATGAAAAATTCCCGAGGCTCGATCTGGGTGTACGGCCACCACGTACTCGGTAGCGTTGCGCGATGGAATATACTGCGCCCATGCTTGCGCCGGCTGTCCCGACGACAGGCGCTTTATTTTGCGCAGCTCTTCGATCAGATCTTTAGGTTTGACCTGCATCAGGTACGTAGCAGGGATGGCGGCTATCTGCTCCGCCCACCACGGGTCATCCCGTTCATGCGAGGTTCGCTGGGCGAGCAATGTCGTCCTCAATGAAGCATGCGTACTGGATTCTTTGTCCGGGTTATTACCGGAGGTAAGCTGCGCCTCGGTTGCATCGTAAAGTTGATGGATCAGGTTGAGCTTCCAGTCGTTGAGTGCACCTGGCCCGACCGCAGCAAGATCGGCACACGACAACAACGTTAGCAGTTGCAGGCGTTCGAGGCTACCGACTTGTTGTGCGAATCGAACGATGGTGGAGCTTTGAGTCAAATCAAATCGGAACGCAGCGTGGGTCATTAAAAGATGCTGATGGACGAGGAAGACAATCAATTCTCGATCCGCATCGGAAAGCTTGAGCATCCTCGCCGTTTCTTCAGCGATGACTTGGCCTACTTCGCTGTGGTCCTCGATAAAACCTTTTCCTAAATCGTGGAGTAGAAGCGTCAGATGGAGAAGCATTTTGTTCTTCAGGCCGCGGTATAACGTGCCCAAAAAGTCATCCCGTTTGACAAACTCTTCGGCGCATTCGACGGAACGGATGCAGTGGGCATCTACCGTATACTTGTGGTACTCGTTGAACTGCAACAAGCAACGAGCATGGCGCATTGCCGGAATGATTTGCTCCAGAACTCTTAATTCGTGCAGTCTTCGAAGGATTTCACCCAGTCGTCCTGGTTTGCTGATCAGCTCCAGGAACCGGTCGATAGTTTCAAACCCCATCTGTCCGCTCACACGTCGCAGCATACCTTGGCGGATGGTCCGCCATGTCCGGTGCTCAATGCGACGGTTGAAGCGATTGGATATCTGCATCAACTCCAAAACCTTTGCTGGATCCGATTGCAACTGCGTTAGTCCTTTGCGGGTAGACCAGACCTCCTTGAATCCCAACCTGAGGTTTTTACCGACGGGTACGCAGAGAAACTGCAGCAAAAAGCCGAAAGGGGAAAGCCGAGATCGCGCCATGCCTACAAAGTTTGCCGAGCTGTAGCGGACTTCGCTGGTCCGCTCGAAAAACTGTTGCATGAACTCTTCGACGGGAAGAACACCGTCGGTACCTTGAAACCCAAGCCAACGCGCCAATTCAACCTGCTTGGATCGATCCAATGAGTCTTGGGCTCGCCCAGATGCGAAGTGAAGCTGGTTTCGAAGGTGGAGCAGATACTGGTATCCATCTCGAATTGCCGTGAAGTCCTCAGGGGCTAGCAGTCCCATATCAACGAGCTGTTCCGGGCTTTTTTCCCCGAAGCAAACGAATCCGATCCAGCGGACGATTTGCACATCGCGCAGGCAGCCACGAGATCGCTTAACGTTCGGGTGAAGCAAGAACTCCGTCTCGCCGTATTTCTGCCGCTCAGCAATCCGCTCCTCTTCGATCATAGCAGCGAGAGATCGCCAACGACGCTTGGCTCCCGTCCGGATAGCGTTCTCGAAATGATCGTACAAAGACTGTGAACCATGCAGCAGTCGCATCTCGACCAGCGCTGTCAATGCGGTCGCATCGGTCCAAGCAATCTGCCGACACTGATAAGGTGTACGAACGGAGAACCCAAGCTGGAATCCCGCATCGACGATCACCTGAGAAACCTTGCGAGCCAAAAGAGAAATATCTTTCTCTTTGACACCGCGGTGCAGAAGCATTAAGTCGATGTCGGAAAACGGCGCTAGGTCTCTGCGTCCGTAGCCACCCAGTGCAATAAAAGAATAAGCAGACGGATCGGCCTCGGAGCCTTCGCTTGCGGCTTCGATCAATC
>VGZN01000586.1 GCA_016872635.1 Planctomycetota bacterium
CCAATGCGATTGCTTTAGGGGCGGCTACCGCAGTTGCGATGAGATCGGCGAGCCTCTTGCAGTCGTCGAGCCCATCGACATGCACGAGGCATCGGTCGGCATCGATCGAAGTCACGTCCATGCTGTCAATCCACCGATTCCAGTTGCTCTTGTAGTTCAGCCCATTTCGTTTCAGCGGATTCCAAATCCGCGGTCACTTGCGTCAACTCCTCGTGCAATCGCATCGCCTCTTTAGGCTCCGTAGCCTGCATCATTTGCTCATTGAGCTGCTTCCGCTGGGTGTCGAGTTTCGCGATTGTCTTCTCGACGTTGCCAATCTGCTTTCGGATTTGCCGTTGATCCAATGGGGAAGGTGCAGCGGATTTCGATGAAGGCTTGCTGCTTGATTTGGAATTGGTCTTGGGTTTGGCTTCGTTCCTTCGGCTCTCTTCGTCATCGATTTCCTTTTGGACCATGTACAGATAAGCGTCGTAGTTGCCGCGGTAGTGGGTCACTCCACCGTCTTTCACCTCGATAAACGCGGTCGCGACACGCTTGAGAAAATGCCGGTCGTGAGACGTAAAAATCACGGTTCCTTTATAGTCGATCAAGGCATCGGCGAGCGCTTCAACGGTTTCGACATCCAAGTGGTTACCGGGTTCGTCGAGGATCAAAATATTTGCTTTGCCAAGGAGCAGTGACGCCATGCAAAGCCTTGCTCTCTCGCCACCGCTCAAGACAGAAATGCGTTTGTTGACCGCCGTGCCTCGAAAGAGCATTGCCCCAGCCATGTCCAAAATGGTTTGAGACTTCGTCCCAGGGATCGATTCATACTCGAGGTATTCTAAAACGGTTTTGCTCTCGGGGAGGCTTGTATAGACATGCTGTGCATAGGTCCCTAACTCGCAACCGTAGCCCCATCTCACATCTCCTGAAAGCGGATTCAGAGATTGGACCAGAGTTCGCAACAAGGTTGTTTTGCCTTGGCCGTTGTCACCCACGATCGCGGCACGCATGCCATGCTCGATCTCAAGCGTGATCTCCGAGGCGATGACTCGGTCCCCATATCCGATCGAAAGGTCTCGACACCGCACGGCTGGGCCCTGTCTCGGATCGAATTGCGGCGCCCGGATGATCGCCCGTGACTGGTCGCTGACGACATCCTTCATTTCGAGTCGATCAAGCATTTTGCTTTTGGACTTCGCTCGAGTCGCCGTGCTAGCTCGGGCGCGGTTGCGATCGATAAACTCCTGCAACTGCTTGCGTTTCGCAGAGATCGATGCATTGGTTCGCTGATCGTGTTCGTTCAACTCTTGTTGGTATTCGAGGAATGCATCCACTTTGCCGGGAAATAAAGTCAATTCCCCCATCGAAAGATCGAGAGTCGAATCGCACGTGGCATTGAGAAAGGCGCGATCGTGGGAGACGATCAAGCATGCTTCGTTGAAGGATCTTAGAAAATGCTCAAGAAGGATTTGTGTACGCAAATCCAGAAAGTTGGTGGGTTCGTCGAGGAGCAGCAAGTTCGGTTCATGCAGCAGGAGCGCCGAGAGCTTAACACGCGTCTGCCAACCACCAGAAAGGGACTGCAGCGGGGCCTCGAGGTATTTTCCTTTGATCTCAAATTCGCCTGCGACTTCACCACATTTCCAGTCGGGCTGGCCGCTATCTCGCATCAAAAACTCTAACGCAGTCTCGCCCGGCAAGAACGGATCATGCTGGCGCAAGTAGCCAATCTTCAACTTGGGATGCCGAATGATCTCTCCCGTGTCCAATTCGTCATCACCGAGAATACATTTAAGCAATGTCGATTTTCCGGCGCCGTTGCGACCGATGAATCCGACCTTGGTATCGCTCGTAAGCGTGCATTCGGCTCCTTCGAGCAGGATCTGATCCCCATACCTTTTATGGGCGTTTCGTATCTGAAGCAAAACAGTCATTGGGACAACGGGCTATCGGACGAACAATGTCGGAAATGGACTTTTGAAACTAGCGTGGCGAATCACGCTGCGTTTGCTATGTTAACAGTAACGCGAATGAATCGTAAGGAGAAACGTAGCTTCATGGCCGAGATCTCGCAGTCGGTAACCGAATTGGTTGAGCAACTGGGTAAACTGCCCGGTATCGGAAAAAAAACGGCCGAACGTTTGGCGTATCATCTGCTTCGCGTTCACGTTTCCGAGGCGCTGGCCCTCTCCGACGCCATCCGTCGCGTGCGGGAAAACGTGAGGTATTGCTCGGTTTGCTTCAATCTTTCCGAGTCGGATCATTGTGGTATTTGCGAGGACTCCCGACGAGACCCGTCCCTGCTATGCATTGTCGAGCAACCTCGCGATCTGATCGCACTCGAACAAGCCGGTGTGTTTCGCGGCTTGTATCACGTACTGCTTGGCCGAATTGCACCCCTGGATGGGATAGGTCCCGATCAATTGACCATCGAAAACCTCGTCGATCGCGTCCGTACAGGGAACTTCACGGAAGTGATCATGGCGACCAACCCAAACGTCGAAGGGGACGGTACGGCATTGTTCATTTCCAATCGCTTGGCCGATTTCCCAATCCGACTCACACGACTGGCCCGCGGTGTTACCAGCGGCAGTGTTCTCGAGTTCACCAACAAGGAAATTCTGGCCGATGCCTTGAAAGGGCGACAACTGCTCTAGGTTGTAAGAAAGGGGTTTCAGTCTGCTGCAGGCCACCATTCACTTCGCCATGGCTCCCAATTCTTGCGAAATTATCAGGTGAATTGAGTACGTTAAAATCGTTAAAACTCTAAGAGACTGGAGTCCACGCAAGTCCGAACCCCGGAATTGTCGACAATTCGCCAGCCCTAAACCGGAGGGAAGTTTTGGCCAGGCTCTTTCCACCACGGCGAGTCTCAGTGAAAATAGATCAGGCCCGGTTCGTTTTGGGCTCATTTGCTAGTCCTCGAACCATTAATTCAGCAAGGGTGAACGCGTGGCTCCTTTTCCTAGAATGTCCCTTCTATTCGCCGCTTTTGGTTGGCATACGGCCCGTTCTCATCGATCAGACTTCAGCAATCCATGGTCCGCGGGCAGGCGAATCTCGCTCACCGCATTCGTGGTAGCCATCCTGTGGTGTTCGGCCTCGCTCGCACAGGATCCAACACCCCCCAAAAATATCGACGAGGCGAAAGAGCAACTGAAAAAGGCTGGGCAACTGTTTAAGGATAAGAAGTTCGGCGAAAGTTCAGCCCTTGTTGAAGCATGCACGAACGCGTTTGTGCCACTGGTACTTGAATCCGACAAGAAAAACTTGCCCGAGTGGGAACGAATCCACAAGCAGCTTTTGAAAGCCTCAGAAGCCCTTTCGATCGAGGGTGCCGAGTTCTCGCCTCTCCCCGAATGGAGCGAGATCGCTGCCATGGTGCGAAACGCGAAGTCAGACAAAGGAAAGACACCCACCACCCCGCCTTCGACCCCCTCCCAGCCGTCGCCCCCCGCCCCGCCAAAATCA
>VGZN01000587.1 GCA_016872635.1 Planctomycetota bacterium
GATCCCTTCTTTCATAAGGTCGGCGCCGAAATTGAGCAGCAGTCCGAGTCGTGAGTGGACTTTTATAGCGGCATCGACCACCAACTTCGCGATTTCGTTTTCAGTCATGATGGTGATTTCTGGTGTCACGCAAAGACGCGAAGACGCAAAGGGAAGAAGTGGGATTGCGATGGGGAGATCCGTGGTACGACTGTCTTGAAATCTTTGCGTCTTTGCGTCTTGAGCGCAGCGGGCGTGAGTCTTAAGTGTGTTCCTCCATGCCGTTGGCAATGCGTTTGATCCCTTCTTTCATAAGGTCGGCGCCGAAATTGAGCAGCAGTCCGAGTCGTTTGTCGGCAAGTTTTAGATAGGTGAAAAGTTGTTTTTGATGAACCTTAGCGAGTTGCTCGACCGACTTAAGTTCGAGGATGACTTTCCCTTCCACAAGGATGTCGGCACGGAAGCCTTCGTCGAAGCTGAGGTCTTCGTATTGGATGGGGACTGAGACTTGTCGCATAATAATTAGGCCACGCCGTTCCAATTCTTTCGCCAAGACAACTTCGTAGACGGATTCGAGCAAACCGGGCCCGAGCTTGGAATGGACTTTTATAGCGGCATCGACCACCAACTTCGCGATTTCGTTTTCAGTCATGATGGTGATTTCTGGTGTCACGCAAAGACGCGAAGACGCAAAGGGAAGAAGTGGAATTGTGATGGGGAGATCCGTAGTACGACTGTCTTGAAATCTTTGCGTCTTGGCGTCTTGAGCGCAGCGGGCGTGAGTCTTAAGTGTGTCCCTCCATCCCGTTGACCGTACTAATGAATGCAGGGTCAACAATCAATCAGGCATGGGGCTGTCGGAGAAGTGACATTGCTCCAAATAGCCAATCGCCCTCAAAGGAGGGGGGTGGATTGGAGGGGTTTCCCTCTCCTGAAGCTCAACAGAGGTTGAGTGTAAGTACTCGAGGCGGAAGCCGCGATCGGAGTCTTGGATAGATCGTGGCTTACTCGATTCCGAGAGTAGCTTCGTCCGAGGTACCGGGGCGGTTTTCGGTGGTTCCCGTGCGAGCGCGGGAAGCCTCGGCAAAGCTGACCGGCAATCGCATAAAACGGAATACAAAAAGCCACAAGGCGACGATTGCCGCGAGCAGTGCGATCACGGCAAATAGAAAAAGCCTCGCCAGTTTTTGACCCATCATCGCCACAGGTACCGTGATGGAATTGGCTGGAACCTGGACGAGAAGCAGCAACGACGTTGGCTGTCGACGCTCGAACTCGTCGGAACCGCGGCGTGCGATTTCCACTTTTTCCATCGCCGCGATCCATTCCCCTTCGTAGGCTGCTCCATCTTTATCTTTCGAGATGGGGTCGATGTATCGGTACGTCCCAGTCTCTTTTAGCTTCTTCAGCATGGCTTCGTCGATCTGGAACTTCAAGTCGGATTGGCCTTCGATGGGGCGAGTTGATTGGGAGAAAAACGGGTGTTGCAGAATGGTTCCTTCGCGACTCCCTTCATGACCGTCGACGAGGACCGCGAAACCAGTGAATTGGCTTGGTGCGGGCGCGTTCTCTTCGTCGTTCTTTTTCTCATTCGGCGCAGGATTGTTCGCGAGCAGTTCAAAGTCACCGATATTGATAGTCAGTACGAGGACCCCTTCGGTGATTCGCTCTTTGTCGTCGACCTTCTCGCGGACGGAGATCGGCGTGGAGACCGCGATTTTCCATCGATTGGTCGTTGTGGATTTGAATGGTACGCTGAGGTGAGAGTTCTTCGTCCGTTGCACATTTTTTCGCGGGGTGCTTTCGCTGAGATCTCGCGTTTGGCCTGTGAAGTAACTTCGATAGGCGAAGTTTTCCCCGATCGGAGATGAAGACTGCTCTCCCGCAAACGCAGCAGCGAGCATCGTGCCGAATCGATCGGTGACAAACAAGCTGTCGAATTTGGTGGACTTAGTGGCGCCGAATCCTCTCGATCGCATCAATTCCAAACGCGCTTTCAGGTGCGCATCAAGTTCATTTCTCGCTGGGATAGCGAGCAGCAGCGATTTGCTTTCCTCAGGAATATCACCTTCGGTGGCTAAGCTTTGAAGGAGTTCGATCCCGGCGGCATTGACAGCTTCCGAAAAGTGGTCTTCTAGCACTTGGCGTCTGGCTTCTTCTTCGATCAAACGAAACAGCCCAGATATCTCGGATTCCAGTGTTCCTGCTGCAGACTGCGCCGCAAAGAAATTGCTCTGCAGTGCACCTTCCCGAAGCTCATTCGACAGGTCGCTTTCCGCGACCGTCACAGCTCGCCAAAAGAAAAAACCCATGATGGTGACCAACAGGATCGGCCCTAGGATCCCCAAAATCATGAGTGGCCGTCGAAGTCTCGCAGTACGACGACGTTCGATCGCCGCGATGACTTGTTGGACGTTGTCAAAACGGTCCTCAGGTTTCTTCGCTAGACATCGGTCGATGATCGCGGATAGCCAACGATCCATTCCCGGTACGCGGTAGTGGGCTCGAGGAAAGTGACTCTTGTAAATGGTGTCTCGATAACGTTTGAGCCGCTCCGGTAAACTACCTGCGGTATCCAATGTTGATACAGTGTCTGGGGTTCTATAGGGTGGTGTTCCTACCAGCATGCAATAAAGGATTGCGCCTAATGCATAGACGTCCCAACGTGCATCCGGAACCGCATTGAGATCGGCTTGTTCCGGTGCCATAAAAAACAGCGTACCAAGCGACGGCGTTTGCTCATGCGACAGGCGGCTTTGTCCAAAATCCGCCAGTCGAGGCTGCATGTCTTGATCGAGAAGAACATTCGCTGGTTTCAGGTCGCAATGGAGTACCCCTTTGCCATGCGAATGGTTCAGCCCCATCGCAATGTCGGTGAACAATTCCACCGCCCGGGGTACGGGCAATGCGCCTCGACTGCGAATCAGATCATCTAGGGAACCGTTCTCCAGGAGCTCCATCACGTAGTAAGGAGGTTCCGCATCCCAGCCAACCTCGAGGACTTGTACGATCGCGCGATTTCCCGACATCGAGACCAAGTTTTTCACTTCGCGCGTCAGGAGGGACCAATTCACCCCGGAACGATGCAGGTAGAATTTGATCGCTACTGAACGGCCTGTGTTCAAGTTGGTTGCAATCCAAACTTGTCCAAAAGCGCCCTGCCCGAGCAGCTTCTCCATGCGGTAACCGGGAACCTGGGATGGAGGTACCGTCGAGCGCAGGCTCAACTCCTCGGCTCGCAATTGCTCGCCAACGGACTGATTGAGTGTTTGGTCCAACGTCATACGGTTGCTAGATTTCGGAGTCCTGCGGTCCGTCTATTTTCGCCACGGGAAACCTTGTTGGAAAAAAGAGTGGCGAATTGGGGGAAGGGTATCTGTGCACCCTTAAGCTTACTCGCAATGCCACGCCGTGACAAAGTCAGCCTCGAGGGCAGCCGCAGGGTATGGTCAGCAGAATGAGGGAACGCCGTGGTC
>VGZN01000588.1 GCA_016872635.1 Planctomycetota bacterium
GCCCATGTGCCATTTTCCGATATAAGCGGTTTCGTATCCCGACTCCTGCAGGGCTTTTGGGAAGCTTTTGAGGGTTGCAGGACACTCCGTGAAATTATTGATCACTCCATGCGCATGCGCGTAGAGACCGCTGAGGATGCTGGCTCGACTCGGCGAGCAAAGCGATGTCGTACAAAACGCATTTTTGAAGCAAACACCCTCGTGGCCTAATCGATCGATATGAGGAGTTTTTAGATGCGGGTGACCGGCAATGCCCAGTGCATCCCAACGCTGGTCGTCCGTTAGGATGAAAAGGATGTTGGGTTGGATCATTTCCGCAGCACTTAGCGTTGTGACATGAAAGAGAGGAAACGACAGAGCCGATACAAGAAAGACAGCCTTAGCGATCAATCGCTTACATTGCGTGTCGAAAACCATTTTTTCACCTTCACGGATGGCAACAGGGCGTCGATCGATGGACGTACCAACAGGGATCCGAGCATCGCATCGAAATCCGCCTACTCAAGAAGCGGTGCTAAAGCCCTTTTGAATTCTTCAATATCCACCAATATATTGGAATCCCCGACGGCTGTATCTCCTCGGAGCCACCGTTTTCCTGCTGGTTTGGCCAGATGAAGGTGAAACTCCAGCGCTGCCGCATTAGCAAGCCGCGTGAACAGACTTAAGACGCGGTAGGGGGTTGTTATCTCAAGAACCTTGGTTCCTGGCCTACAAAAGCAGAGGTTGGCCAATCCGGCCCCATGGGGTGCAACAATGATTTCCGCAGCGCTGAATGCGGTGATTTGGTCCTGCATCGAAAGATCTTCCATGGTGAGAATCCTGAAACCATAGGACTTCAGCATTTGTATGAGTTTAGGCTCGTTCTCGATGCGACGCACTCGAGAACGCTTTCTCGAAACAAAGATTCGGGCCGAAGGCGATGCTGCGTTCGTCGGGCGGATGCTTAAAAAACCATTTCGAATGGCAAGTACTCGCGATGGAGTAACCGACTGACCTTGCCAGGCCACCGCGAGTATTCGATCCGCCGTAATGTGACTGGATCGCTTTGCCACGATGATCTTTTTTGGATCGATTCCTAATGCGTTGACTGTTTCACGCTGGAACGCATGGTCTTGAGGTATGAAATAGTGATCGATCTGACAATCAAGACGTTGAAGCTCCGTAAACTTCGGAACGATATCAATGAGCCAGTGATAATAATTATGGGATGCGAACCCTGTTAGCAACGCGAGCGTGCCAGGCGTGTATTGAGGAGACGAAAGTTGCTTGCGTTTCAATGGGTTTCCTGGCAAGTCGGTATCAAAGTCCACCGCGGAAAAGCCCATTACAAGTCGATTGGATCGATCGATGATCGCACCGTCCCGGTGAAGTACTCTGCCACCATTGATGCTGGCAATCAACGACGAAGACGATGTGTCGTCTGAACACAGAAGCTCTTGCCACCAACGGTCGATCCCCTTCGGAGTCAGTCCCGCTGCCATCAGTTGGTCGAGGCAATGCAGGTTGCCTGTGATCGTTTTTGGGCACCGTAACGCAGCTGCATCCAGTACGTGTCGCACGTTGAAGTCGGTTCCAGGTTGCCGATCCATGAGAGATTGGCTTGTCGCTTCCAAACTGACCACCCCTCGTGGTACTAGCCCTGGGTTTCCTCCACGAAAAATCCGGTCCAGCATGGGTTCGACATGGTTTCTCCAACGGCGGCTCAATTGACTCATCGCTTGCCCAAGATCCCCTTTGCTCCCATATTCGGTTGGTCGAATGCGACCGGTTGGCCTTCAACGGTATTAAACATCCTCGGTTTTCGCTGCGAGGTTGATCGATTTCGTGTTGCTCTCCAAAGGTTCTCGATGGGCGGGACAATCAGAAAACAGTTTTTTTGCATGATCGGTATCGGGAAGAAAGAGATTAGGACGATAAAGATATGCCTAACGTATCCGTATTCGATCGGACTGTGTCTCGTCTCGAGAAGATTTTCTCTCGATTTGGTGGAAAGTAAAAACAGTCGCATTCCCCTTCATGAAGGAACATTATGAACGAAACACTGGTTCGTTGGCTAGAAGCGCGTGAAATCGCAGATACACGATCACGCAGTCGGGAATTGGCGAAGGCGTTCGCTATGGTCGTCAAAACGACGGACCAAGTGATCGACTTGGGATGCGGAACGATTGCTAATTTTAGATACCTCGATCCATTCCTGAGTATGAACCAGAACTGGATTGGAGTGGACCACGATTCAGGAATGCTACGTCGCTCCGAAGCATTGGTCCCGCGAACCCGAGTTCAGTTATGGGAGATGGACCTTGCATTTGGCATAGGAAGCTTGCCTCACGGACAAGGGTATGCATTCACTGCCTCGGCGTTTTTGGATTTGGTTTCCCTCGAATGGATAAACCGATTTGCTGATCATTGCAAAGAATCTCCGATTTTGATCGCGATGAGCTCGGTAGGACAACCGGAATGGTCGCCAACCCACGCACTGGATGAGCCAATTCGGAAGAAGGTTGAGTTGCATCAAACGAGCGATCACGGATTTGGTCCTTCGCTCGGAGCCAATGCTGCCTCTTATTTAGCGGATCGTTTGAGCGATTACGGATGTCAAGTAAATTTGCAAGAGACGCATTGGGAATTGGACTCGCAGGATCACGCACTCCTGTCGATGATGATCGATGGTATCGAGCGACGTGTGGGAACCATGCATGATCCGATTGATGCTCAATCGTGGGCAATACAACGTAGAGACCAGTTGCACCATGGCGAACTGCGTTTAGTGGTGAGGCATCTTGATCTGCTATCACTACCGCGATCGATCCCCGTACTAGTGGAGTTTGATTGACGGACAGAGAACAGTGCTGCATGGCTGATGGATTTAAGTAGCACCGAGGGAGCCAACGATTGATTTGATTAGGAGTCATCGCCCCATGAATCGGATCCCCAAGAATCATCACCTACCGATCCGAATCCGGTTCCATCGTCGAACTTCCACAACAGGAACGCAACAACGCAGAAAACACCCAGGAATATCGACCATTGATCTACGACATGTAAGGACTCGTACCACTTCGAGATAAATTCGAAATTTGGATCATTTGCTATGGATTCTAAGTCTTGAATAGGAAAAGGATTTTTGTCTTGCTGTGAACCTAGGTCGAGAAAAAGGTGAACTCTGGCGCTGGAACTTGCAGGAAAGCCAGGGAGAAGTAATCAATGTCGTTTTCACGGTCGCAAAAATGAGTTTTGCTGGCTGTAACTGCTTTAGCGATTTGAAGAGTGGGTTTAGCGGTGAATAGTTCATCGCAATGTTCGGCCTCCACTGGCCTTGAGCCAGTGGAGCCACGACTGGCAGCTACCACTTCCCGCCCCCCTAACCCACTTCGTTGGGGCTCCGCCCCAACGCGACAACGAGGAGATTGGAGGGAGATAAATCGCGATGGTAGCCCCCA
>VGZN01000589.1 GCA_016872635.1 Planctomycetota bacterium
CTCGGTGAGTGGATCCGACATCGTTGAAGACAACTTCTCATGCGAATTGTCGCCGCCCACCAACATTTTCTTAAGAGAGCTGGTTCAAAACTCCCTCGATGCAAGGTTGAAAATTGGAAGCGATATTGTCCGGATCTCAATGAGGAAAATCACGGTCGACGAATTCCTGTTCCAGCAACTGTTCGGTGCAGAATTTGTAAGCCGGTTGAATATTTCTGAAAGGCGACAGCCGGGTTCGACCGGCAGTAACGATATTTTGGTTGTCGAGGATTTCGGCACCACCGGCCTGTCGGGGGAATATGCCGACGAAAACCGTGAAGGTGAAAACGAGCACTGGAACGCATTCTGGTTCCGCGAGGGCGAGGGGACGAAAGTCGGTCGAGGGTCAAATGGCAGCGCGGGACAGGGGAAGATCACATTTTACAAAATGAGTAATTTGAGAACCGTAATTGGATTCACCGTCCGCCACTCTGATGGTGTCCGACTGATGATGGGTAGGAGCCATTTCTCACGAGACTATGTCAAAGGTGGCGAAAGATTCCGACGGCATTCATTCCTGAGCAGAAACTCCGACTCGCCCTGCCCGCTCAATGACGGGCCCCAACTTGAAAGGCTTGTTGAAGCACTAGGCTTTTCCAGAAGGCGGGAGTCCGGTTTGTCAATCGCGATACCTAGTCCGGGGGAAATCAGCGAATTGGAAGTCATTACTTCATTAATTTCCGAATTTTATTATCCGATCAAGTTCGGGAGGCTCGTTTTCCAAATCAATGGAAACGACATAAGCCAGACAACCGTTGACTCGTACGCCAATCGAATACCCGACAGCGAATTGTCAAAATCAGCGTCAGTATTTACGAGGTCCATGCGGCAGTTCACATGTCAGTCCATTGGAAATCATGGGAACGCCATGGTAACCGCCAAGGAAACATGGAGCAGGAACCCCGTGATTGACAGCGATTGCTTCGATGAGGGAATCTCAAGCGACCTTGCGACAAGGTTCGCGAATGGGGAGTTGATTGGCGTCAAGTTTCCAGTAACCATCTCGACACGGGCAGATGGAAAGATCAATTCGTTTTTTGATGTCTATCTGCAAGGTGAGGCCGATCTCCAGAAATCTGAAGAAGCCTACATCCGCAAGGATCTGGTCATCGGACTGGAAAGGCATATCTCCTCCCCAAGCCACTTCCACAAGGCAAGGGCTATCACGCATGTATATGATGACGCGTTGTCGTCCTTTCTCTCCGATGCCGAGGAAGCGACCCATCTGAAATGGAATTCCAAGAAAAAAAGACTCGTTGAAAAATACAAGGGCTACGAGGAATTGCTTCGTAGTGTCAGAAACGCGGCTCCCAGGCTGCTCAATCATATATCCGGGATCGCGAACTTGGTTGATAGGCGCTCCCTAAGTTCCTATTTTCCCAAACCCGGCGACCATTCAAGCCAGAAGACCAAACCGGATTCACCAACAAGGAAACGGGAACAAGTTTCGCCTGATGAAATTCCAACCCCACCCATTCCGTCCGTCAAACATTTCAGGATCAGGGACATCAAGGGCGGTGTCAGGGTGGTCCCAAATACCAATGCCGACTGGAGCTCAGCATCTTTTCCTTTTGACTGCATACTTGAAATGGCGTATGTCCAGGACTCCGGTTCTGACCCGTTCAGGAAATATCATCCGTTGGATTTTGATCTCCTAAACAACGAGAAGTATCCGGTCAGGACTACAGGAAGTATCAACGATGTGTCTTGCGAAAGGAATATCGCAAGGTTCAAGGTTATCGGGCCAGAATTCAGTCTTGAGATCACAGGTTTTGATCCCAACCTTAGCCTTAGGCAGAAACTCAGATACAAGGAGGGTTCCACCGATGAAGTCGATCACCCACAAGATTAACCCGACGGGCCTGAAGAATCTCGACCGCAAACTGGCAACCGTTAGGCTTGATAGTATTAGCAAGCCACCAAGGTTCAGGCTGGAAAGTCTAAATCTTGATGGAGTAAAAATGCAAAACGGGCTCGATATAATTCTTCTGGCGGAGGCAGGAAATACAAAATTACGCACACTGGTAGGAAAAACTGGCCGTCCACTGGACCAAGTCTGGATTGAAGCCACAGAACTGGATCATTCATCCCACTTTACCTTCAGGATCGCGTTCAGATTCCCTGACAATCCAAGGATCGTGGCATCCATCGACGGAATACGGCCGGTTTGTCAGCACGGATTTGAAAGCCTGGTCGACATGGTCAGCAGCGATCTTGGAGAACAGGTCTGGACGCTTGAAATGGATTCCAACCGCCCGGTACTTCATGTCAATTCAAGCGTATTTTCTAGCACATCGGGAGCAGAATCGTTTCTCCCATTTTCCGCAGTGGTGATGCCAGAAGTGCTTGCAAGGGTACTTGAAAAAATCGGCGACGACCCTGCACTTCTTGAAAACGGAACCGATTGGTCCGATTGGAAGGACTTCATTATGTTATTCGCGCCCGACCTGCTTGAGGCCGAGGATGAAAGCATTAAACAGGAATTGATCAATGATGCGGTTCGCAAGTTTTGCAACAAATACAAGTTTGCTTCACGGCTAAAAACGGAACTTGAAAGGAAGAAAACCAATGATTGAAGTCATGGGGCTGGGCCCGGCGGGAACAAGGGCTTTCGTTGAATGGATTGATTCCAAGGGTTCCACCGAATTCCCAAGGTCCGCCGTATTCGGGGATTCCCATGTTCCAACCGAGCTGCGAGGTGTCATGATCGATGATTCACGCACTTTTGAAAGCCGGTTTGAATGGGGAATCCATTTGGCTGAAGCGCTTGGAGCCATGGAACCGGCTTTCATGCATTCACAACAGGCAGACCCTGTGTGGGGGTGGTTATGTGCCGTTTGGATCCGTCAGCTTACAAAGGGCTTCTCTAAAATTCATGCGCCAGAAAACTATATCGTGTCACGGGAAGGTCATATGCAAAGACGCATCCACAGGAACGCTGCCCGGACCACCTGCATCCTTGCAAAGGCACACGGTGATTGTTCGCGAATCCTTCTGGACAGGCCAATGCATGTACGGGGCGAACTAACGGAGAACCTATCGGCAACCAAAGCCTATATGACACACACGGGTTTTTTCGAGTTGGCACATTCTCTTTATATCGGTGAAAATGGTAAACCGCTTCGTGGTGCGATGTCAAAACCGAAGAAGAAGGAGGATTGGACACCCGGAAATCGGGCAGGGCTAGGGAGTGTACGCCGGTTGATCTCTTTCCTTGACAAGCTATACCACACATTCGATACCATGGCGATGTCGAAAGAAGAAATGCTTGCAAGGTTGCCGGGTGAGTTCTCGAAATTCATCAGAACAAGATCACATGTCCCGGTCGGAAGCCCGGGGGTGGTCAGCAACAATCAATCTCCATCCAACTGATTGAATACAATAGTTTCGCTGTCG
>VGZN01000590.1 GCA_016872635.1 Planctomycetota bacterium
GGACCTGCATCTGGGCCTCGAGTTCAGGTTGGGTGACCAGATAACGGTCGGCCTCGGGACGTTGCATGGTATAGCCGAGGGCCGCAACGCCGCGGGGGATGATCGAGACTTTATGCACAGGGTCGGTGTTTGGAAGGGAGTAGGCAACCAACGCGTGGCCAGCTTCGTGGTAAGCGACACGAAGCTTTTCCTCTTCGTTCATGATCCGCTTTTTCTTCTCGAGCCCGGCCGCAGCACGCTCGACACCTTCGTTGAACTCGTCTTGGCCTACGGTGTTCTTTTCTTTGCGAGCTGCGAGCAATGCAGCTTCGTTGACGAGATTTGCCAAATCAGCACCGACAAACCCAGGAGTGATTGCTGCAATCTGTTTCAGCTCTACATCGGGGCCGAGTTTGACGTTCTTTACGTGAACCTTGAGGATGTCCTCGCGGCCTTGCTTGTCAGGTCGGTCGACCAAGACGTGTCGGTCGAATCGGCCTGCGCGGAGCAAAGCCGGGTCGAGGGTTTCCGGGCGATTGGTCGCTGCCATGACGATGACCCCTGAGTTCGGATCGAACCCATCCATCTCCACGAGCAAGGCATTGAGGGTTTGTTCTCGCTCGTCATGAGAGCCTACGACATTGCCGGCGCGGCTCTTTCCGAGAGCGTCCAATTCATCGATGAAGATGATGCACGGCGATTTAGCGACGGCTTGCTGGAACATATCCCGAACACGGGCAGCACCCACGCCGACAAACATTTCCACAAAGTCGGAGCCGGAGAGCGAGAAAAAGGGTACTCCGGCTTCACCGGCGATGGCTTTTGCCAACAATGTCTTTCCGGTTCCCGGAGGCCCTACCAGTAAAACGCCTCTTGGGATACGGCCCCCGAGTCGCTGGTATTTCTCAGGGTGCTTGAGGAAGTCCACAATTTCGCGAACTTCTTCGACCGCTTCATCGATGCCGGCGACATCGCTAAACGTAACCCCGATCTCTTCTTGCGCGTACAATTTTCCTCGAGAACGTCCGAATTGCATGGGCGATCCGATTCCGCCCATTCTGCGCATAAAGAACAGGAAGATCGAGGAGACCAAAAAGATCGGTAGGAAGAAAAACCAAAAGAACTGTGTCAGCATGCTTTGGCCAGGGGAGTTCCGCCAGGAGATATTCGCGGCGCTGAGCTTTTGCTTCAATTCCGTATTGGTGCTTTCCGAGTTGTCCTTAATCGACTGGAACGTGGTTTCTCGAGGCTTGGTCGGCTTGCCGTCGACGATCTTTGCTACCGTCACTTTTCCAGTCACGGTTTTCTCATCAACCGCGACATCCCTCAATCCACTCAATTCGTACTTCTCAGAATCGACCGAGATCGTTTTCTTTCCGCTAGCGTTTTCTTTGAGTTGGGATTGCGACGAGTCCGCATACTGAGTCGCATCGATCAATTCAATCAAATCGGGGTAGCGGATTTCTTGGAACAAGGCGGATGAGACAAAGCTGACGGCGGCCATCAACACCAAAACGCCTAGGAGCGTGTACATCAGCCACGAAGAGCCTTGCTGGTTATTGTTGGAATTGTTCGAGCGTTTGTCGTTTTTTGGGTCGTCTGCCATTCCGAGTAATCTTTGGTCTTGTGGCGGTTTGAGTTTTCAACGTGGTCCGAGCAGCCTGAGGGCTGAGTGCCGTCCGTCGGTACATTCTGGGCGGGGTATTCTAGCAATGTGGAAACCACGCCGGAGCAATCTTTGCGATTTTGCTTGGCGGATAGCCAGGTTCTCCAGTCTTCCCAATTCCCCATCGTGCAACGCAACGATGGTTGGTCGAGTGGGGGCGTGTTATATCCCGCACCTACGAAAACCTTGCCCTTGGAAGCGTAACTGATTTCGTAGGCCTAGGCGGCTGTGTAATTATGCGCCGTTAAGAGCGGTTGGGCAGGGTTTGACGTTGAGGAATTCGTAGAGAGACCCTAGAATTTCGGAGTTTTCCTGAGTCGGATTTTGACGGTAACGTGGGTAGGGGCGCGCATGCCGCTCACTGCAAGGGTTTATCGACAGACACTTTGGATTTACGATCCAATCATCGTTACTTGGAATCCTTGATGTCTGGAATCAAAAAACAGTTGGCCGAAAATCAGCGGAATCAGATTCAAAACGTCGCCGTATTGGGGGCCACCGGAAGCATTGGTCACTCCACGCTCGATGTTCTGTCGCATCTGTCGGATCGCTTCCGCATCGCCCTGCTTTCTTGCCATCAGCGGTTGGATCGGTTTCAGGAGCAGTGCGATCGGTTTAAGCCCAGGCGAGCGATTGTAACGGGCCCAAGAAATGCAGAAGTAGACGCTTGGTTGCAAAAGACCGACGGATGTTCGGAGACCGTTCGCGAGGTTGGCACAACGCGATTGATCGAAGCCATCGAGTCGGACGAGATCGACATTGTCGTCGCTGCGATCGTCGGTTGCGCTGGATTGGAATCCTCACTCGCAGCAGCGTTGGCCGGTAAGCGATTAGGTCTGGCCAATAAAGAGTCGCTTGTCGTTGCTGGAGAAATGTTGATCAATGCGGTTCGATCGGGTGGAGCCGAGTTGCTGCCGATCGATAGTGAACACAGCGCGATCTTCCAATCGATCCAAAGTGGGCAAGGCAAATCCGAAGTCCAAAGGATCATACTGACTGCAAGCGGAGGTCCGCTGCGGAAATGGCCAGTCGGTGATCTCGAGAATGCCACGGTTGAGGATGCATTGGCGCATCCTACCTGGAACATGGGGCGTAAAATCACTGTTGATTCGGCGACGATGATGAACAAGGCGTTGGAAGTCATTGAGGCCAAATGGCTTTTTGATTTAACACCTGAACAGATCACCGTGGTTATCCATCCGCAATCCACGATCCATTCGATGGTGGAGTTTTGCGATGGGTCGGTGATAGCCCAGCTCAGTCCTCCGGATATGCGTCTGCCCATTCAATACGCCTTAACCTATCCGGATCGATTTCCATCACCGGCGTATAAAATCGACTGGGGGACGCCTCATCAAATGGAATGGTACCCTGTCGATCCCGAGCGATATCCTGCTTTGGAATTGGGATTTGAGGTAGCCAAGCGGGGTGGAACCACCGGTGCGGTGCTGAACGGAGCCAATGAAGCGGCCGTGGAGCTTTTTTTGAACCGTAAGATACGTTTAACCGAAATCGCTAAAATCTGTCGGTCCGTTTTGAATCATCATGACTATTCCCCTTCGCCGGCCCTGGACGAATTGATGCGTCTAGATCGTTGGTCGCGCGAGGAAGTTTTTCGTTGGATAAATATCCCATGTTAGAACCTGTTGATTTCATTCTCTCAACCCTTGGCCTAGATTTGTACACGTGGATCTTCGCCGCGAGCGAAGCATCCTTGTTCGCTACATGGAGCAACCGACTTTACAACATCCTACTAGTCGCTCTCGGTTTGGGGTTCGTCA
>VGZN01000591.1 GCA_016872635.1 Planctomycetota bacterium
AGATTCGCAAGACCATCGCGAGTCAAATGGACAAGTCGTGGTCGACGGTACCGCGAGTTGTTAATTTCGACGATGCCGATGTGACTGAATTGGAGGCATTTCGCCAAACTAGTAAAGACGATTACGCGTCGCGCGGGATTAAGCTCACGACGATGCCTTTCTTGATCAAAGCGATTGCAACCGCTCTAAAGCATCATCCAGCCTTGAATGCGGTCATTGATACCGAAAATGAGCAAATCATCTATAAGGATTATGTCAATCTCGGCATCGCGATTGACACCGACCGAGGGCTAGTAGTTCCAACCCTGAAAAATGCAGACCGGATGTCAATTCCCGATATTGCATATGCCCTCTCGGACTTGTCGTCACGCGTCAGGAATAACGATTTTGCGGTGAGTGATCTTCGAGGGGGCACGTTTACGATCAGCAATCTAGGTGCGATCGGCGGTACCTATTCGACACCGATTGTCAATGTTCCTGAAGTCGCCATCCTATTGGTCGGGCGATCTCGCAAATTGGCAACCGTGATGGACGATGACACGATCAAACCTCGGCTCATGATGCCGTTGAGTTTGGCATACGATCACCGATTGGTGGACGGGGCGACAGCGGCCCGGTTCCTCAACGATGTCATCGCTTACCTTGAAGCCCCCAGTCGTCTGTTGCTCGCGATCTAGGATCCCACCAGGCAACTGGGGCGGCGGACCTGTCGCTGGGGGTGGAGGCGAATTCGAGGTGCCCGCACCCGTGCAACTAGGGGGCAGTCCATGAGTGCGTTGAAGGGAACGATTCCTCCAGGACATATCGTGTGCAAACGCGACAACGCATTTTCGAACCACGGCTTCGTTTTTCTTGTCCGTATGCTGTGGGTCGGTTCTTTTGTTCTTTTCTCTACCCAATGGGGATATGGACAGCTTCGCAGCGATACGCCATTAGGAGACGCTGCGGTCGCGATCGATGTGGATGGTTCCGAGTTGCGTGTCAAAACCACGAGAAGAGTGTCCGGCGCGATCGATTCGTTGACTTGGAAGGGTAAGGAGTTTGTCGATTCCTTCGACCACGGCCGTCAAATACAATCGGCGTGTAGTTTCGATGCCATGGATTCGGGCCCGTTTTGGGCCGAACGTTTCAACCCCACCGAAGCAGGGGCAAGGCTCGATGGTACGGGGCCGACGTCCACGAGTCGATTGCTTGGTTTTTCGGCGTTGGAACGAGAAATTCGAAGTACCAATCAAATGGCATTTTGGCTAGCTCCAGGGGAGTTGTCCTATGGTCGTACCGCATTAAACCAAGAACGACATTCCCAGCATCGCTTGCACAAACGTATCCGATTAGGCGCTTTTGAAGACAAGCATGTCATCGAACTTGCCATGACGTTCGAGATGCCTGAGAGCGAGAGGCATCGGTTGGCCCAGTTCGAGGTGTTAACCGGATACATGCCTTTCGAGTTTTCGCAGTTCTTCGTATTTCGCGGCCCGAATTTCCAATGGATACCCCTCGATGAAGGTCCAGGGGAGCAAGATTCGCCTATTGTGTTTTCTACCCCGGATGAGCGATTTGCTATGGGAGTTATTCTCGTGGGGGGCGGGGGTGAAGGGTACGAAGGTCCAGGCTATGGTAGATTCGTTTTTCGAGAGGAAAAAGTCGTAAAGTGGAATTGCGTGATACGATTCCGAGATGAGACTGAAATTCGGCAGCGCAAGCACAGTTTTCGCGTCTTGGTAGTGGTTGGAGAATTACTGGATGTCGAAGCTGGAATCGTCGCTATTCAAAAGGGACGTGGCGTCGATCCCTCCCGATAACGATTAGCGTTGGATCGCAGGTGCTGCGTAGCTGCTATTGGGTATTTGACCCGTTGCAGGCTGTGGACGTATTGCCGTCTGTTGCAAGGTAGCAACCTCCCAAAGACGACTAGGGCGGTCGTTGGGGAGTGTGTTTCTACATCCTGAGGATCCGCTGATGATCAACATCGCGACCACAAGAATCCATTCTGTGGAAGGTGATTTCATGAGTGAGCGATCGTTGGATCGCGGTTGGTTAATGGATCGAGAAAGGGCGATCGGATTGATCGCGATCATTGTAGAGTCCCTCGTGGTCTTTTGTATCGACACGATGCTTTAGAGAATTTCAAAAAAATGACATCGCCGGCGCATTCGATACTTTGCATGCATCGTGCGCACTTCGCAGAGGCGTCATAGTCACGTGTGCGCACGACTTTTGTGCATTGAGCCCGCGAGAAAAATTGAAACTAGGTTTTTAGGATGGGGTAATCTCCAGTGACGATTTTCCTAGAGGAGTTCTTCTCGCCGAACCGTTCGGGCGGCGGGCTCAGGAAGTTCGATTGAGTATCAGGATTCGTAGAGCGACAACGGATGTTCCACGGCGGCCCCCTTTGGATGACACGAGATCTAATGCAGCCCACCTCAACTCGGGGTAGTGCAGGGGTAGATGTTTTCACTTCGCAAAGCCATTTTGGTTATTGGTTCTTTTTATTCATTTGCTTTGCATTGGTGGGATGTAAGACGTTATCGTTACCGGCGATCAATCCAAACGGTGGGACCATTTTTTCAGGGCAGACCACGACGCTAGTGTCCCCGCATAATCCCGCGAACGGATACCCCTCCCAAGGCTCTGCGTACCCGACACCACCTGAGCCTAAGAAGTGTTTGCACGGTGTTTCTTCGCAAGACGGGAAGCATGGGTGCAAATTGTGTGCTGGCAAGCATGCCGACTTGGATGAGAGTCGAGCGCGGTGCGGGCAGTTGCTACTCACCCCGACGAAGATCGTTGCTCCTGTAGGTGGCGAGGTGATTCTGCTGGCGGGTATTTGCGGTAAGGATGGGCTGCTCGTTACTGGTGAGCCGATCGAGTGGATGCTTTCACCCGACAGTGTTGGTCAGATTATCGATGTCGGAGATACTGGCAAAGAAAATCACAAAGAGCATCATTTTTGGAAAAAGGCATCTGGTCCAACGCTGGGCAAAGTGGACATAGATTTCGCGAGGGGGTTGACCAGCCGAGAGGCAGGCCGCATTACTCGTGGAACGGCGAAAACAGAAGACGATCTCCCGATTCGACTTGGGCAAACCTGGATGAGTCTATCCAGTCCCACCGAGGGGGTTTCCAAGGTGACCGTGATGGCTCCTGACAGCGAGGCTTGGGATCAACGCCGTCAAACGGCAACTATTTATTGGGTTGATGCGTCGTGGGAATTTCCACGCGTTCAGATGGCTCCGAGTGGACAGTCAATCCAGTTGGTCACCAAAGTATTTCGTTCGGGTGGTTTCGCGCCGGCTGACGGTTGGATCGTGCGCTACCGATCGCTCAACCCCGACATCGCGCGATTCCTTCCCCAGTATGGTGAGGTATTTGAGAAGCAGGTTGATCGCAACGGTAATGCAGTGGTTGATGTGGTGA
>VGZN01000592.1 GCA_016872635.1 Planctomycetota bacterium
GCCGGTGATCACCAAGTCGGCTGCCGAATGGGCGGCTCGATTCGTAACTCACCAAGTGCGTCGCATGCTCTTCATGGCTGGCAACCACGTGGCTGAGAATTCATACCATGCGGATTGCTTGCGATTGATTCGAAAGCTTCAGGAAACGCCTGAGCGTCAATTGCCACACAGTCTGCTGCTCAAGCGGATGAAGATGGACGCGAAGTCTTTTCAGGAAATGATCACGACGCTCGAGCAGCAGGGCGATATAGCCACATCGATCGTCGCCACAACGGGCCGGCCACAGCGAATGTATAAGCTTCTTCGCTCGATGTAGGGAATTGGCCGTAGGCGTGAAATCCAATCATCTGTAAAACGAACAGCGTGCCGAGAGGATCTCTCTGCACGCTGCTTTTGTGTTATGGTCGTTGGATTCCCGTAAGCGTCTCGACGTAGATCGTTGGGCTCCACGCACCGCTAATCGTCCATCCTTCCGCAACACTGCTCGCTATTGTAAGCACGAAACACTTATCCCTCGCTTGTTCGATCACGCTTGTTACGATTTGTAGCGTTCGGCCAGAAAACTTCGCCGCACTTGCTGATCCTTCGAAATTACTTCGACTACGACAGCTGATGCTACTAACACCTCGACGCATGCATTTTCAGTGATCTCGCCTGCCCAGTACTTCCCGTATAAGTCTATGGTTCGCTTGTTTTCTCTGATATGGTCTGCAATTACGTCCAACCAGTTCATGTCCCCTCGATGCAAAATCGCGTTATCTTCGACTTCGACCTTATATAGCTTGCCATCGGACATGATCGACCAATGCTTTTTCGCTGCGTCTAGGGACTCGAACAGAAACAGGCAGTCGCGCCGATTCGGTTTTGCTTCAGGACGGTGTGTTTCAAACCCATCCTCGAGTGTTTTTGTTTCTGCCGGAAATTTTTTGTAGTACTCTCCGGCTGTGAAGATCCTAGCCCCAACTTCAAAATCACGCTTGTCCGCTCGGAACAATTCTTTCATATGGGACGCTCCCTTGAAAACTGATACTTGTTTTTATTCCCTTTAGGTGTCCGGCAATGATGATGTTAACGGCACCTTACTAACGGATTATCAATGCGTTTCTCATCCTCGTCTAGGAGATTGGCTCTTCAGGAATTATTGTGGCTAGGAGTAGATGCTATTGGGTTTTGTCGTACTCAAAGCGGTCTAGTACAGCCATTCAGCCCATTCGTCTTCAAATTACGGCGAACCGCTTCGATCAACCACTCACATCGAACCCCTAGACACTGCGACCTTTGATACCCTGCTCCTACGGTGCAGAAAATACTCGCCAAAAATGCTGCGAATTTTCTTGACAGCTAAAACACTCGCTCATAGGTTGGATTCGGCGGTGCAGGTTGAAACGGCGAATCAACAAGGAGTTTGGCTGTGCCCCATATTGCACCTCTTCTTTTCTGGCTCATCACCAACTGCGTCTTCGATGACCCCCAATTGCCTGGGTTTCAAGCCGATTTGATCTCCTCTGGACAATCCATTCCATGCAAACTCGAAGACCTTCGCGTCGGTAAAGCGATCGTTTTAGAAGTTCGGATTGCCAATAAGCTTGAAGAACCGATCGAAATCGATCGCGTGGAACCCAGTTGCGGTTGCACCGTAGCGACGATCGATGGGGACAAGAAAATTGAGCCTCAGAAAGCGCTCACGGTGAAGATGTCTCTGAAGATCGAAGATCCAGGCATCTTCGAAAAGCCTGTTTTCTTCTACAGAAAGGGGCAGACTCACCGCTATTTGCAGTCAAGATTCAGGGCAATGCCCAAGATCAGATCGAGCATAAGTTGCCTCCTAGCGTAGAACTCGACCCGAAGACTCATAACGCTACGGTCGAGTTAGAACTCAAAGCGCTCTTTGAGGATGTCAAAATGGACGTCGAGAAGATTGTTGTCGTGGGAGATGCCTTTGAGAAACTTAGCGTCGAATCGGCTGATGGCAAGCAAATTCTGGCGAAGGTGAGTTTTCGCGGGAACGCCAAATCGCCACCAGAATCACAGCATTTCCTTCGTATGGCCTTTACTGACAAGTACGGCAAGCACGTTCGAGATGTTCCGATCCTTGTGAGAAATGTCCCGCCACTACGGGCAGCGCCTCGAAAGTTGACATTGGTAAAACAACCTGATCAAACCGTCTTCGTATCGATGGCACTATTGGGTGTTTTTGAAAAAGACAAAGAAGTGTCGATCGATATTCGTCATGAGGATCAGGTTGTTGGTACGGTTACGACAACTCCTGCCTCCGACAGGCTCTTGTCGGTCAAATTCACCATCGATGAAAAATCTCCGATTTGGCAACTGCCATCGGGGGTTTTGAAGTTTTCAACTGCGTCGGAGTCGGTAGATGTTCCTTTTGCTTTTCAGGAGTGAAGCGATGAAAAAAACTTATTTGTTTCTGTGCGTTTTAGGAGCCTGTTTGATACTGCTTGGGTCGAGCGTTTCTTTGCAAGCGCAAGACGAACCAACTTCGCCAGGTTCGACCGATGCCCCAATCGATCCGATCGATGGACAACCTCCACAAGGGCCAAATAATCCCCAGCCGCCAGCGAATCCCGACATTTGCGGAGTTGTCGTCGATGCCAAGTTCGTTTGCGAGCATCCGTATCAAGCTCCCCACCCAGGGTTGGTTAATATCAAATGTAAAGACAGAGGTAGATGCGGGGATCGGGACCCGGTTACTGGAAAACATCCTTGCCTCGCTCGAGATCAATGGTTACAGGAATACGTGGGAGAAACTGGAAGAGTCGAATATATGCAGGTTCAAGCAGCGCCGAATGGACCGAACAAAAAACTTTACAGCGATCAGACCGAAATTTGCTACACAATTTACGACTGTGAAACGGACTGCTTGGTAAAGCGTTTTACGAAAACATGCGTTCGGAAACGCGATCCACGAGAGACGAAAGACTTCCGTAAATTCACATTTAAAGGCGACTGCCCCGCACAACCACCGAATCCCAATCCGAATCCAGAACCCCCAAAGCCTGAAGAACCACCAAAGCCTGAAATTGGGCCTGACCTAAATTAATCGATCTGCGTCTATGGGTCCGGTTCTCTCTGTCTTGTGGTGTTTATCATCATCTATCTCGGGCTAGTTCTAAACTTGCTTCAGATCACCAAAATTGTCTCAGTCACCAAAACTTTGTAATCCATGGAAATCCATACGAGGTTCCATCATGTTCTGTGACGCTTGCAGAATGGCCTGCCTAGGTATCCTTTTTGTTGGATTAGCAAGTGTTCCGAGTTTCTCGGCACAGGGGCAGATAGCGGGTGATAAGCCATCGGAGGAGGAGCTTGGTATTGAGTATCTCGTTCAACTTGCCGAGATGCCCAGATACATGGCTTACATGGTTGGTACCTATGAAAGACCAGGGATA